>NZ_JBHFJB010000163.1:10445-29189 GCF_057334555.1 Pseudomonas sp. AGC41 | reverse complement strand
TCGCGAAGGGCCAGCCGCAATCTCGAATCAAGCCCTGAACTGCCCCAGGCTCGCCTTCAACTGCGCCGCCAGACTGTCCAACACCTTGCCGCTGGCAGTGGTCTCGACCACCGCCTGGGCGGCTTTTTCGGCCTGGGCGTGGATGGTTTCCACCCGTCCGCGCACCGCTTGGGCGCCCTGGGCCTGATGCGCCGCGGCCTGGGTCGCCAGACCGATAGCCGCATGGACCTGCTCGACGGAAGCCTGCACTGATTGCTGCAGCCGTGCGCTGTCTCGCAGCACCGCCAGGCCCTCGTTCGCTTGGCGCCCAGCCTGGCCAATCGCAGCCACCGCTTCACGCGCGCCTTGTTGCAAGGCGACGATATGCGCCTGGATGTCGCCAGTCGAACTCTGGGTCTTGCTCGCCAGCGCGCGCACCTCGTCCGCCACCACTGCAAATCCGCGCCCGGTTTCGCCTGCCCGCGCCGCTTCGATGGCCGCGTTCAACGCCAGCAGGTTGGTTTGCTCGGCGATGCCATGGATAACCGTCAGGACCACTTCGATCTGCTCGCTCTGCTGCGCCAGCCGCTCGATGACCTTCGCCCCGGTATCGACCTGTCCAGCCAACGCTTCGATCAAACCGCCGACCTTGGCCGCGGTGCGGGTCGTTTCATCGGTGGCCTGGCGAATCTCCACCACCTGCTGCAAGGCCGCCTGCATCGCCTGGCTTTCCGATTGCGCCTCATCGGCCATCTGCGACAACGCCCGCAGGCTTTCGGCCACTTCGTCGCGCTGCATGCCGGCCGCCGCGTCGGCGCCGGAGTTGCGCAGGGTCATCGCACCGATTTCCTGGCCGGTGCGCTGCGCCACGTCACCCGCTTCACGGACGATGGGTTGCAACTTATCGACAAAACGATTGACCGCCGAAGCCATGTCGCCAATCTCGTCCTTGCTGCTGATTTGTACACGCTTGGTCAGATCGCCCTCACCCGCGGCGAGGTCGTTCATCGCGGCGATCAACAGCTTCAAGCGATTGACCACCCGCCGCCCCAGCACCACGGCCAGCAATACCAGCACGCCGAACCCGACCAGCGCCAGGCCCAGGCCGATGCGCCAGCGCAAAGTCCCCGCAGCCTCCTGCACGGTGGCGGCGGTATTGGTCTGCATTTGCGTGGCGGTTGCCTGCGCCGAGCCCAAGCGGCCACGCATGGCGGTGGCGCTGTCGGCGGCTGCGCCCTTGAGGCTGTCACCGACCAATTGGTCACTGCTGGCGATCAATGCGGAGAAGCGCTGGTCCAGTGCTTTCAGATCGGTTTCCACCGAGGCGGTGGAAACGCCCATCAGCACCTTGCCGATTTCCACCCCGTTGGGGTTGATCGACGCCTCAAGGTAATAAACTGACGGATCGTTTTTTGCCGCGTCAAGCACTTTGTCCAGCGCCCGCTCACCCTTGCCTTTTTCCAGCAGGGCCTTGTTGATCGGGTTTTCCCGGTTCAGGTAACGAGTCAGGTGCTCTCCGGCCGCGTCGTCATAAATGACGAAGAGCACGTTGGGATTGCGCTGGGCACGGCGGGCGAATTCGGAAAGGGTCGGCACGTCGCTGTCCCACATGGCACGAGGCGCGACCGAGGCCAAAAGCTGCGCCATATCATTGGCGGAATCCCTCAGGTCTTTTTCCAGAGTCGCACGCAGATGGGCCTGCTCTTCCTTCAGCCGCGAGGACAAACCGGCGTTCAACCGTTGGCGGGTGCTGGCGGAAAGGCTATCGAGGCTTGAGGTGACTTCACGCCCGGCCTGCTCCAGCTCACCGGCGAGTTTCTGGCTGTCAGCCCCCAGGCGCGCGTTCAGGTCGGCCTCCAGCGCAGTGACCGTGCTTCGGGTCAGCGCAACGGCGACCAGCACCTGCACCAAAAGGGCGATACCGAGCGTAACGAAAACAGGCCGCAGCAAACGGCTTTGTAACAGTGAGAGAACGGCCGACACAGGGGAATCCCTCTACTAACGCCATTAAATTGATGGCACTTCACAAGAAGTACTTATTATTAAGGGTGCATAGCAAAGGTCGTGCCGTCTGACCGGCAAAGACGACAAAGGACCCAAACGAGGGTCCTTTGTGTGTTACATCAACGACTTATCAGCCGAAAGGATGACGCAGAACGATGGTTTCGTTGCGGTCCGGCCCCGTCGAAATAATGTCGATCGGCGCACCGACCAGCTCTTCGACGCGTTTGATGTAGTTGCGGGCCGCCACGGGCAGCTCTTCCAGGGTCTTGGCACCCACGGTCGATTCGGTCCAGCCTGGCATCTGCTCGTACACCGGCTCCAGACCGATATAGCTGTCGGCATCGGTCGGTGCGTCGATGACAGCACCGTCCTGATTCTTGTAGCCCACGCAAATGTTGATGGTTTCCAGGCCGTCCAGCACGTCCAGCTTGGTCAGGCACAGGCCCGAGATGCTGTTGACGTCGATGGCGCGACGCAGGATGACGGCATCGAACCAGCCGCAACGACGGGCGCGGCCGGTGGTGGCACCGAACTCGTGACCGCGCTTGGCCAGGAAGGCACCGACGTCGTCGAACAGCTCGGTCGGGAAAGGACCCGAACCGACACGGGTGGTGTAGGCCTTGGTGATACCGAGGATGTAGTCCAGGTACATCGGGCCAAAACCCGAACCGGTGGCGATGCCGCCAGCGGTGGTGTTGGAGCTGGTGACGTATGGGTAGGTGCCGTGGTCGATGTCCAGCAGCGAACCCTGGGCGCCTTCGAACATGATGTCCTTGCCAGCGCGGCGCAGCTCGTGCAGCTCGGCGGTGACGTCGAGCATCATCGGCTTGAGCAGCTCGGCGTATTCCATGCACTCATCCAGGGTTTTCTGGAAGTCGATGGCCGGCTCTTTGTAGTAATTGACCAGGACAAAGTTGTGGTAGTCCAGCAACTCGCCCAGCTTGGCGGCGAAACGTTCGCGGTGGAACAGGTCGCCGATGCGCAGGCCGCGACGGGCGACCTTGTCTTCATAGGCCGGGCCGATGCCGCGACCGGTAGTGCCGATCTTCAGCTCGCCACGGGCCTTTTCACGGGCCTGGTCCAGCGCAACGTGGTAGGACAGGATCAGCGGGCAGGACGGGCTGATGCGCAGGCGCTCGCGCACCGGTACACCCTTCTCTTCCAGCTTGATGATTTCCCGCAGCAGGGCGTCGGGGGCAACCACCACGCCGTTGCCGATCAGGCACTGCACGCCTTCGCGCAGCACGCCCGAGGGGATCAGGTGCAGAACGGTTTTCTCACCGTCGATCACCAAGGTGTGACCTGCGTTGTGGCCGCCCTGGTAGCGCACTACGGCGGCAGCATGTTCGGTCAGCAGATCAACGATCTTGCCTTTGCCCTCATCACCCCACTGGGTGCCCAGGACTACGACATTCTTACCCATAACACTTGTCCTCATTCGCGCAAACTTGGTGCCGGCGATAGCCGGCAGGAAAACTCAAGAAGCCAGCGGCAATACTTGCCAAAGCCCGTTCTGCTGAATCAATTGCCGGTCGCAGTCCGCTTCACGGGCGGCGGCCAAAGGTTGCCCAGGCAATGCCTGGACGACACGCTGACCCTCACTGCGCAACTGGCAGACCATCTGCCAGAGTGCCGCATCCGTACTGTCAGGCATCCAGATACCGCCAGACGGTAGCTCGATCTCAGCACGCCCCAGGGTCACCAGGGTTTTCAAATCGGTAGAGAAGCCGGTCGCCGGACGGGCACGACCGAAATCGGCACCGATGTCGTCGTAGCGACCGCCCTGGGCGATGGACTGCCCAACGCCCGGTACGAATACCGCGAACACCACGCCGGTGTGGTAGTGATAACCGCGCAGTTCACCCAGGTCGAAATACAGCGGCAGCTCCGGGAAACGCACCGACAGACGCTCGGCAATCGCCAGCAGATCGTCCAGGGCCGCCAGCACAGGCGCCGGCGCACCGGCCAGGCGCTCGCGAGCAGCGCTCAGCACTTCACGGCCGCCACACAGGTCCACCAATGCCCGCAGCATGCCAGACAATTGTGTCGGCAGGCCTTCGGTCAGGCTGATGACTTCGTCGATGGCCTTGCGCTGCAACGCATCGAACAACTGCTGCTCCACTTCACCGGACAGCCCCGCCGCCCGCGCCAGGCCACGGTAGATACCAACATGGCCCAGGTCCATGTGGACATCCGGCACGTCAGCCAGTTGCAGCATGGCCAGCATCAGACTGATCACTTCCACGTCGCTGCTCGGGCTCGCGTCGCCGTACAGCTCGGCGCCCAGCTGGATCGGGCTGCGTGAAGACGACAAGGCACGCGGCAAGGCATGCAGGACACTGCCGGCATAGCACAGGCGGCTCGGACCTTCGCGACGCAGGGTGTGGGCATCGATGCGCGCCACTTGTGGCGTGATGTCGGCCCGAAAGCCCATCTGCCGACCCGACTGCGGATCGATGACCTTGAAGGTGCGCAGATCCAGATCCTGGCCCGCGCCGGTCAGCAGGGATTCCAGGTACTCGATATGCGGGGTCACGACAAACTCGTAACCCCAGCTCTGGAACAGATCCAACACCTGCCGACGCGCTACTTCGATACGCGCGGCCTCCGGTGGCAGTACTTCTTCGATGCCATCTGGCAGCAGCCAGCGGTCTACCGTTGCCATTACGCCATTCCCCTATGATCCGGGCGGCCAACTTTCGGGCTGGCCTTGAGTGAAGCAGAAAATGCCCGCGCCAGGCGAAAAACCGCAAACCACGCGCAAGGGCGACGTGACGATTGGCCTTGAATTGGCCTCGCCAAGCACTTTCCTCGAAAAACCTGTCGGGTCATTCCACCCGACGCCTGCAACCAACACCACAATCAAACGTGCAGACGCAAAAAAGCCGGGAATTTCCCGGCTGCCGCATCATACACACGTTTTCCCAAAGGATCACCCCGCCCGACGTTTTAGCCGCCGGGCGGAGTGCTTCAGGTCAACGGCGCATCAAGGCTTGGCCTTTTCCAGGTAATGGAAAAAGTCGCTGCTTGGGTCCAGGACCAGAACGTCGGACTTGTTCGCGAAGCTTTCACGGTAGGCGCGCAGGCTACGATAGAACGCGTAGAACTCCTGATCCTGGCCGTAGGCCTTGGCGTAGATCGCCGCGGCCTGGGCATCGCCATCACCACGGACTTCTTCCGATTCGCGATAGGCCTCGGCCAGCAGCACACGGCGCTGACGATCGGCGTCGGCACGGATGCCTTCGGCCAGCTCGTTACCCTTGGCACGGTGCTCGCGCGCTTCACGCTCACGCTCGGTACTCATGCGCTCGAACACGCTGCGGTTCACTTCCTTCGGCAGATCGATGGCCTTGACGCGGACATCGACTACTTCGATGCCCAGTTCTTTCTCCGCCATCGTGTTCAGCGAACGAGTGATGTCGGACATGAGCGCATCGCGCTCACCGGAGACCACTTCATGCAGGGTACGTTTACCGAACTGGTCACGCAGGCCCGATTCCAGGCGACGGGACAGGCGTTCGTCGGCGATCTGCTTGAGGCCGGACGTCGCAGTGTAGAAGCGCTCGGCATCCTTCACGCGCCACTTGGCGTAGGCATCGACCATTACGGCTTTCTTTTCCAGCGTCAGGAAGCGCTGCGTCGGTGCGTCCAGCGTCATCAGGCGGGCGTCGAACTTGCGCACCTTGTTGACGTACGGCACTTTCACATGCAGCCCTGGCTGGACATCAGCCTGGACCACGCGACCGAATTGCAGCAACACCGCACGCTCGGTCTGAGCCACGATATAGAAGCAGTTCCAGGCAGCGATCGCCACGACAACACCGACAATAAGGGCGATCAGCGATTTATTGCTCATCAGCGACTCTCCCTGGTACGTGCTTG
This sequence comes from Pseudomonas sp. AGC41, assembly GCF_057334555.1. NCBI lineage: Bacteria > Pseudomonadati > Pseudomonadota > Gammaproteobacteria > Pseudomonadales > Pseudomonadaceae > Pseudomonas > Pseudomonas sp. AGC41. The sequence goes on along the minus strand of NZ_JBHFJB010000163.1, from coordinate 23,324 downwards.
CTGTTGCTGCAGGTCCGCCGCCGCGCGGGCATTGGCTTCATTGCTGGCGGCTGCCGCCGCGCCGGTTGACGGCGTGCCGGTGTTGCGACCGCTCTCGACCATCTTGTCCAGCGGCAGGTACAGCAGATTGCTCTGGCCATTCTTGTTGCCGGTCACGAGGACCTTGCTGGTGTTGCTGAAGACTTCCTGCATGGTGTCCAGGTACAGACGCTGGCGGGTCACTTCAGGAGCCTTGCGGTACTCGGCCACCAGTTTGGTGAAGCGATCAGCCTCACCTTTGGCGCGGGAAACCACCTCATCGCGATAACCGTTGGCATCTTCGATGATGCGCTGGGCCTGGCCACGAGCTTCCGGCACGACGCCGTTGGCGTAGGTTTCGGCCTGGTTGCGCGAGCGCTGCTCGTCTTCACGGGCACGGATCACGTCGTCGAAGGCTTCCTGCACTTCGCGCGGTGCCGCTGCGCTCTGCACGTTGACCTGGGTGACGGTGATACCGGTGCGATAGGTATCGAGGAAGCGTTGCAGGCGCTCCTTGATTTCGCTGGCCATCAGCTCGCGACCTTCGGTCAGCACCTGGTCCATGGCGGTGGAGCCCACCACATGGCGCAAGGCACTTTCAGTCGCATGTTGCAGGCTGATTTCAGGCTGGTCGACGTTCAGCACGAAGTCCTGCAGGTTGGTGATCTTGTACTGCACGGTCAGCGGCACTTCGACGATGTTCTCGTCTTCGGTGAGCATCTGGCCCTGCTTGGTGTAGGCACGCTCACGCGTGACGTTCTCCATGTACTTCTGGTCGATCGGCGGGAAATAGATGTTCAGGCCCGGGCCGACGGTTTCGTAGTACTTGCCGAAGCGCAGCACCACGGCTTGCTCCTGCTCGTCCACGACATATACCGCGCTGTACAGCCAGACAGCCGCAAGCACGACAAGGCCGATGCCGAGCAGGCCGAAACCGCCGCCTCTGCCCGGACGGCTGCCGCCATCGTCACCACGTTTCTTACCACCACCGAACAAACCGTTCAGGCTTTCCTGCAGCTTGCGGAAGGCCTCGTCGAGATCCGGTGGTCCCTTGCGGTCGCCGTTATTACGACGCTTGCCGCCCCAGGGATCCTGGTTGTTCGAGTTGCCACCCGGCTCATTCCAAGCCATAGCGCTCTCCATCTGATAAAGCAAAGACGCACCCACGGCGCGCCGGCCAATGCTACAGAATGCCTGACACAGCTTTCTCAGGCTTTTATTGCAAAGTGTGTTGCTCGATGAATTCCATCGGTTGCAGCCCTTCACGACTGACCAGCCGGTTCAGTTCCGACCGAGGCAGGCGAACGGCCAGCAGGCAGACACCGTCTTCGTCGTGTTCTTCTTTCTGCACCGCCCCCAACTCGAAGAACTGGGCACGCAGCCGGGCGAAACGCTGTGGCAGTTTCAAGGTACCGACAAACAGGTCGTCGCCCAACAGCTCCGCCACGGCCTGCTTGAGCAGGTCCAGGCCGCTGCCATCACGCGCCGACAGCCAGACCCGCTGCGGCTTGCCGTCGGCATCGCGCTGGATCTGCGGTTCCACGCCTTCGAGCAAATCGAGTTTGTTGTATACCTCGAGGATCGGCAAGTCCTGCGCCCCGATCTCGCCCAGCACCACCATCACCTGCTCGATCTGCAGCATCCGGTCCGGTTCGGCAGCATCGATCACGTGCAGCAGCAGGTCGGAGTTGCTCGACTCTTCGAGCGTAGCCCGGAAAGCCTCGACCAGCTTATGCGGCAGGTGCCGGATGAAGCCTACGGTGTCGGCCAGCACGATCGGCCCGAGGTCGTCCAGGTCGAGCCGGCGCAGGGTCGGGTCGAGCGTGGCGAACAACTGGTCGGCCGCGTAGACGTCGGACTGGGTAACGTGATTGAACAGCGTCGATTTGCCGGCGTTGGTATACCCCACCAGTGAAACCGTCGGGATGTCCGCCCGCTTGCGGCCGCGTCGCGACTGCTCGCGCTGGCTGCGGACTTTCTCCAGCCGCCCCTTGATCTGGCGCAGGCGAACCCGCAGCAGGCGGCGGTCGGTTTCCAGCTGGGTTTCACCCGGGCCGCGCAGGCCGATACCACCTTTTTGACGCTCAAGGTGAGTCCAGCCGCGAACCAGCCGTGTGCTCATGTGCTCAAGCTGGGCCAGTTCGACCTGGAGCTTGCCTTCATGGGTACGCGCGCGTTGGGCAAAGATGTCGAGAATCAGCCCGGTGCGGTCGATCACGCGACACTCGAAGACACGTTCGAGGTTACGTTCCTGACTGGGCGTAAGAATGTGATTGAAAATCACCAGATCGATGTGCTCGGCCTTGACCAGGTCGCGCAACTCCTCGACCTTGCCACTGCCGATCAGGAATTTGGCGGTTGGCCGATGACGCGGCACGTTGAAAAACGCGACGGTCTCGGCGCCGGCCGAAATTGCCAATTCCTGAAACTCCTGCGGATCTTCGCGCGCCTCAGGGTCCTGTCCTTCCAAGTGAACGAGAATAGTCCGCTCACCACCACCGTGGCGCTCAAAGAACAAAGGAGGCTCCTATCAAGCGTTACCCGGCTCAGCGTCAGCGCCTTCAGATTCGGTTGCGCTAGGCAGACGAATTGGACGAACCGGCACCACTGTCGAGATAGCGTGTTTGTAGACCATCTGGCTGACGGTGTTTTTCAGCAGGATGACGAACTGGTCGAAAGACTCGATCGTGCCTTGCAGTTTGATCCCGTTGACCAGATAGATGGACACCCCAACTTTCTCTTTACGTAAAGTGTTCAAGTAAGGGTCTTGTAGCGAATGCCCTTTTGACATGTGCCGCACTCCTTTAAGGATCAATTATAAAAATCGGAATCAGATGGCTTGGGCCGTCACACCCCCAAGGATAGACGGCAATTGCAAGGACTCAGCTCAATATGGAGATGGTCCCAAGGTATTTCAAGGCGCGTGGCAGATTGTCGCAATCAAGGCTGTCGAGCCAATGCAAGTCAGTCCAGCTGCGCAACCAGGTGAACTGGCGCTTCGCCAATTGGCGCGTGGCGATAATCCCACGCTCGCGCATCTCGGCTGACGTCAGCTTGCCGTCCAGGTAATCCCAGACTTGTCGATAACCTACCGCACGTATAGACGGCAACCCGGCATGCAGGTCACTTCGCTCACGCAGGGCTACGACCTCGTCTATGAACCCCTGTTCCAACATCAATGTGAATCTTTGTTCAATACGCTGATGCAACACTTGCCGGTTCGCCGGAGCGATGGCCAGATTCGCGACAGTATAGGGCAATTGTTGCAGTCCCGAAGCGGCTGCTTCAGTACTTTGCGCAGATTGTCGCTGGCGCAGGGCCGTCATGCTCTGGCCGCTGACCCGATAGACCTCCAGCGCCCGGCTGAGCCGCTGCGGGTCGTTGGGGTGAATACGCGCCGCCGATTCCGGGTCAATGGCCGCCAATTGCTCATGCAGCGCCTGCCAGCCAAGGCGCGCAGCCTCTTCTTCGATCTGCGCGCGCACCTCGGAATCGGCCGCCGGCATGTCCGCCAGCCCGTCGACCAAGGCCTTGTAATACAGCATGGTGCCGCCTACCAGCAGCGGAATCTTGCCCCGCGCGGTGATCTCGGCCATGGCCTGGAGCGCATCACGGCGAAAATCGGCTGCCGAGTAAGCGTCGGCCGGGTCGAGGATATCGATCAGGCGGTGGGGAAATTCAGCCAGCAGTTCTTTCGATGGCTTGGCGGTGCCGATGTCCATGCCCCGATAGACCAACGCCGAGTCGACGCTGATCAACTCGCAGGGCAGCACCTTGGTCAGTTCGATGGCCAGGTCGGTCTTGCCGGCGGCCGTCGGCCCCATCAGGAAGATCGCCGGTGGGAGCTGGCTCATCAGCGACCGCGCAGGAACAGTTTGTCCAGGTCGTCCAGGCCCAATTGGGTCCAGGTCGGCCGGCCATGGTTGCATTGACCGCTGCGCTCGGTGTTTTCCATGTCCCGCAGCAGGCCGTTCATTTCCGGCAGGGCCAGGCGCCGGTTGGCGCGGATTGCGCCGTGGCAGGCCATGGTGCCGAGCAGTTCGTTCAGGTGCGCCTGGATCCGGTCACTGGTGCCGTACTCCATCAGGTCCGCCAGCACGTCGCTGACCAGGCGATTGGCCTCGGCCTGTTTCAACAAGGCCGGGATCTGCCGGATCGCCAGGGTCTCCGGGCCGAGGCGCTGCAACTCGAAGCCCAGGCGCTGGAACCAGCTCACATGCTCTTCGGCGCAATCGGCTTCGCGCTGACTGACGGCCAGGGACTCGGGCACCAGCAGCGGTTGCCCGCTCAAGCCTTCACTGGCCATGGCGATCTTCAATCGTTCGTACATGATCCGCTCGTGAGCGGCATGCATGTCCACCAGGACCAGGCCCTGGGCGTTTTCGGAAAGAATGTAGATGCCTTTGAGCTGCGCCAGGGCATAGCCCAGCGGCGGGATATCACCCTGGCCATCGGGCAATGCCGCCGCACCGGTCTCCGGCAGCGGCTTGAAAAATTCGCGATAGGCAGCCTGGGCCTCCGCCGCCGGCACATTCGACTGAGGACGCGGTGTGTATTGGTATTGATAGCCGCTGCCGGCACCGCTGCCGGCCGTGTTATAGACCGGCTGGGGCTGGGGTTGCTCAAGCAGCGCGTTGGCCGCCAGGCGCATTTCGCCCTGGGGACCGAATTCGCCAGCTTCCAGTCCGCTGGGCCGGACCATGCCGGCCACCGCCGCCGGGGCCGCCAATTGATCTTCAGGACGCACGTCGCCCAGGGCGCGATGCAAAGTGCCGTAGAGGAAGTCATGGACCATGCGCCCGTCACGGAACCGCACTTCGTGCTTGGTCGGGTGCACGTTGACGTCCACCACCGAAGGGTCGACCTCGAAAAACAGCACGAAGGTCGGATGCCGGCCGTTGAACAGCACATCGCGATACGCCTGGCGCACCGCGTGGGCCACGAGCTTGTCGCGCACCGCGCGGCCATTCACATAGAAATACTGCAAGTCCGCCTGGCTGCGGGAGAACGTCGGCAAGCCAACCCAGCCCCACAGGTGCAGGCCATTGCGCTCCACCTCGATGGGCAACGCCTGCTCGAGGAAACCCGCACCGCACACCGCGCCCACGCGTCGGGCACGGGCCGCATCATCGTGGGCCTCGTGCAGGCTGAGGATGGTCTTGCCGTTGTGGCGCAAATGGAACGCCACGTCAAAACGCGCCAGGGCCAGGCGTTTGATGACTTCCTGCAAATGATCGAATTCGGTCTTTTCAGCCTTGAGGAACTTGCGCCGGGCCGGGGTATTGAAGAACAGGTCGCGCACTTCTACCGAGGTGCCCACCGGATGCGCGGCGGGCTGGACGCGAGAAGCCATGTCGCGGCCTTCGGTCTCGACCTGCCAGGCCTGGTCGGCGTCGCGGGTGCGGGACGTCAGCGTCAGACGCGACACCGAGCTGATGGACGCCAGCGCCTCGCCACGAAACCCCAGGCTCATGACCCGCTCAAGGTCTTCCAGGTCGCGGATCTTGCTGGTGGCGTGACGAGCCAGCGCCAGCGGCAGGTCGTCGGCGGGAATGCCGCGACCGTCGTCGCGCACCCGCAGCAGCTTGACGCCACCTTGCTCGACATCGACGTCGATGCGCTTGGCACCGGAATCGAGGCTGTTTTCCAGCAGTTCCTTGATCACCGACGCCGGGCGCTCGACCACCTCACCGGCGGCGATCTGGTTCGCCAGCCGCGGGCTGAGCAGTTCGATGCGAGCGTTGCTGCCGATCACGTCATCCGTCATTGCTTGACCGCCACTTCGTTGCCGGGAATGGTCAGGGTCTGTCCGATCTTCAGCTCGTCGCTCTGCAGGTTATTGGCGCTGCGCAAGGTAGCGGGCGACACCTGGTAGCGCACAGCGATCATCGCCAGGGTTTCGCCAGGACTGACGCGATGATCCCGTGGCCCTTGGGCAATCTTGCCCGAATCGCGCAGCCAGGCGATGTAGGTGCCCGGCGGCGGGTTCTGCTGGAAGAACTGCCGCACACCGCTGCTGATGGAGCGGGCCAGGGCCTGCTGATGGCTCGCGGAAGACAGTTTCGAGGCTTCGTTGGCGTTGGAGATAAACCCGGTTTCCACGAGGATCGACGGGATATCCGGCGACTTGAGCACCATGAATCCAGCCTGTTCGACGCGTTGCTTGTGCAACGGGGTAACGCGACCGATGTTGCTCAGGACCTTTTGCCCAACGTTCAGGCTGGACGTCAACGAGGCGGTCATCGACAGATCCAGCAACACGCCGGCGAGCATCCGGTCCTTGTCGTCGAGACTGACGTTGCCGGCACCGCCGATCAGGTCGGAACGGTTTTCACTGTCGGCCAGCCAGCGCGCGGTCTCGGAAGTGGCGCCACGATCAGACAAGGCAAATACCGAGGCGCCGAACGCAGCCTTCGAAGGCGCGGCGTCGGCGTGGATCGAGACGAACAGGTCCGCACCTTTCTTGCGGGCGATCTCGGTGCGGCCACGCAACGGAATGAAGTAATCACCAGTGCGGGTCAGCTCGGCGCGAAAGCCCTTCATGCCGTTGACCTGGCGCTGCAACTCCCGGGCGATGGCCAGCACCACGTCTTTCTCACGCTGACCGCGCGAGCCCGAGGCGCCAGGGTCTTCGCCACCGTGGCCGGCATCGATGACCACGATGATGTCGCGCTTGCCGGCCGGCGCAGGTGGCAGCTTGAGCGCAGGCTCGGTGGGTGTGACCGGAACGGCAGGCACCGTCGCGACCTTGGTCGGGGGCGGTGGGGCTGGCGCGGCGTCGGCCGGGTTATCGAACAGATCCACCACCAACCGGTTGCCGTATTGGGCGTTGGGCGCGAGGGTGAAACTCTTCGGGGTCACGGCCTGTTTCAGGTCGATGACCACTCGCAGGTCGGTGGGCGTGCGCTGGGCCGAACGCATCGCGGTAATCGGCGTGTTGGCCGTGGGCACGTTCAGCGGCGCGCCCAGGGATGCACCGTTGATGTCGATCACCAGGCGATCCGGGGCCGCGAGAGTGAACACGCTGTGCTGCACCGGGCCTGTCAGGTCGAACACCAGCCGGGTGTTGTCCGGCGCCCGCCAGAGGCGAACACTGTTGACCTTTGTCTCAGCCACAGCATCGACGGCCAGTGCCGTAAGCAACAGTCCTACGACAGCAACCACCGCGCGAAAGCGCATACCAAACCCCATCATCAATTAGTTTTCCAGTGCCAGAGCGGCACACCACGACTCGCCACGCGAGCCTTGCGGCGTGAGTTTCAGCGAACGCCCGCCGTTCTGCGCGCCAATGGTAATGGTCAGGTCGGGCTTTGGCAAAAAGCCTGCACCCTTCTGAGGCCATTCGATCAGGCACAAGGCGTCATCTTCGAAATAATCACGGATCCCGAGAAACTCCAGCTCCTCAGGATCGACCAGTCGATACAGGTCGAAATGGAAGGCGCGGGTATCTCCGATCTCGTAGGGCTCGACCAACGTGAACGTGGGGCTCTTGACCGAGCCGACATGCCCGAGGCCGCGAATGATGCCACGGGACAGGGTGGTTTTCCCCGCGCCGAGGTCACCTTCGAGAAAAATCAGACCATGGCCTGCGGTGATCTGCGCGATGCGGGCGCCAAATTGTGTCATGGCTTGTTCATCCGCCACGTACAGGGTTACTTCAGACACGGTGAATGCTCCTCCAACAACTGACGAATGGCCGGAATCAGATCGGTCGCGGCCAATCCGCGGCCCGAGCGACCGACCTGCACCCCGGCATTGGCATGCAGCCAGACGGCCAGGCACGCAGCCTCGAATCCTTCCATTCCCTGGGCCAGCAAAGCGCCGGCCACGCCAGCAAGGACATCCCCCAGGCCAGCGGTGGCCATCGCCGGATGACCCTGGCCGCAAACTGCCAGGCGCCCGTCCGGACTGGCGATCAGGCTACCGGCGCCTTTGAGAATCACGCAGGCTCGGTATTTTTTGCTCAATGCGTGGGCCGCCGCTGGACGATCGGCCTGCACCTGCACGGTGGAAATCCCCAGCAGTCGCGCGGCCTCGCCCGGATGCGGGGTGATGATGCACTGTTCCGGCAGACTGACCACGCCATGGCTCAACAAATTCAGCGCATCGGCATCCCACACCTGCGGCAGCGACGCATTGGCCGCCGCCGACAACAGGCTGCGGCCCCAGGCGGCCTGGCCCAGGCCCGGCCCCACCACCAGCACGCTGGCCTGCTTGAGCAGCCCCATCAACTGGTTAGCCGAATGGGTGCCTTGCACCATCACCTCGGGCAAACGCATCAGCGCGGCGGCCACGTGCTCGCTGCGGGTCGCCATCGAAACCATTCCCGCACCGCTGCGCAGGGCGCTTTCGGCGCTCATCTGGATGGCGCCGCCAAAACCGCGGTCGCCACCAATCAACAGCACATGACCAAACTTGCCCTTGTGGGCTGAAGGCGCACGAGGCGGCAGACGCGGCAGGTTATGCGGCAAGAGTAATCGAGCGTCGGCCGGCGCCGCTTCAACGATGTCCGGGTCCGCGTGCAAGTCGTTGAAAACCAATTCCCCGACCCGGTCCGCCGCATCGCCGGTGAACAGGCCAAGCTTCAGGCCAATGAAGGTCACGGTCAGGTCCGCCGCCACCGCGGTGCCCAGCACCCGACCGGTATCGGCACACAATCCGGAAGGGATATCGACCGCGGCAACCGGTAACCCGCTGACATTGATCGTGTCGATTGCCCGGACATACGGTTCGCGGACGTCACCGCTCACCCCGGTGCCGAGCAACGCGTCGAGCAGGACACCGCGCAATTCGCAATCATCCGACCAGGGCTCCACCGGCACACCGACCGCCACGGCTTCGGCATGGGCATTGGCGGCATCCCCCAGCAACCGCCGGGGTTCGCCTACCGCCAGCACCCGGACCGACCAGCCGGCGCGCCGGGCCAAAGTCGCCACCAGGTAGCCATCGCCGGCGTTGTTGCCATGGCCGGCAAACACGGTCAACTCAGCGGCTTCCGGCCAGCGCCGGACGATCGCTCGCCAGGTTGCGCGCGCGGCGCGCTGCATCAATTCGAAGCCGCTGGTGCCCGCCGCGATCAGTTGTGCGTCGAGGGCCCGGACTTGCGCGGCACTGTACAGCGCGTCGGGAAATTCATCTTTAGTCTGCGGCATGCGTCTTCGGGCTCCGATGTCTGGCAGAATTATACGCATCTCAGCTCCGGTTTCTCTCGCCTCATGCCTGCCATTCCCACAGACCTCCCCGCTCTCGCCCAATCCATCAAGGACTGGGGCCGCGAGCTGGGTTTCCAGCAAGTCGGCATCAGCGGCCTGGACCTTGGCGAGCATGAGCAGCACTTGCAACGCTGGCTCGAAGCCGGCTACCACGGCGAAATGGATTACATGGGCGCCCACGGCAGCAAACGCTCGCACCCGGAAGAACTGGTTCCGGGCACGCTGCGAGTGGTGTCCCTGCGCATGGATTACCTGCCGGGCGACACCCGAATGGCGCAATTGCTCGGCGAACCGGAAAAAGCCTACGTCTCGCGTTATGCGTTGGGCCGCGATTACCACAAATTGATCCGTAAACGCGTGCAGCAACTGGCAGAAAAAATCCAGGCAGCCATCGGCCCCTTCGGCTATCGCGCGTTTGTCGACAGTGCCCCGGTGCTGGAAAAAGCCATTGCCGAACAGGCTGGACTGGGCTGGATCGGCAAAAACACCTTGGTGCTGAACCGCAAGGCCGGGAGCTATTTTTTCCTCAGCGAACTGTTCGTCGACCTGCCCCTGCCGGTGGACCCGCCCCATGGCACCGAGCATTGCGGAAAATGCACTGCCTGCCTGGACATCTGTCCGACCAACGCCTTCGTTGGTCCGTACGTATTGGATGCCCGGCGTTGCATCTCCTACCTCACGATCGAACTGAAAAACGCCATCCCCGAGGAACTGCGGCCGCTGATCGGCAATCGGGTGTTCGGTTGCGATGACTGCCAGATCGTCTGCCCGTGGAATCGCTTCGCCCGGCCGTCCGCGGAAGGCGACTTCAAGCCACGCCACAACCTGGACAATGCCGAACTGGCCGAGCTGTTCATGTGGGATGAGGACAGGTTTCTCAGCAGCACCGAAGGCTCGCCATTGCGCCGCGCCGGTTATGAGCGCTGGCTGCGCAACCTGGCGGTGGGGCTGGGCAACGCACCGACGACAATTCCCGTGCTGGAGGCATTGAAGGCGCGACAGGACTATCCGTCAGCCCTGGTGCAGGAACATGTGCAATGGGCGCTGCGCCAACATGCCGAGCGTCAGACTTCGTCGTTATAAACGAACTTGGGCATTTCCCAGTGGAACCGGATCGCCAGGAGCCGCAGCAGGAAACCACCAAACAGGGTGATCAGAATCGCCTGCTCGCTGGGCAATTGCAGGAAGACACACAGCAGGTAGCACCACGCGGCGGCGAACGAGACGCTGGCATAGAGTTCGCGACGGAAAATCAGCGGGATATCGTTACAGAAGATATCCCGGAGAATGCCGCCAAACACCCCGGTAATCACCCCACTGACCGAGGCCACCAACATGCCATGGCCCATTTCCAGCGCGGTCATGCAGCCGATCAAGGTAAACGCCACCAGCCCAACGGCATCGAGCACCAGGAATAGCGAGCGCAGGTGACGCATCCAGCGCGCCAGGATTACTGTCAGCATGGCCGCCGCGGTGGTCAGCACCAGGTATTCCGGATGCTTGACCCAGGTCAGCGGGTAATGCCCCAGCAGCACGTCGCGCACCGAGCCGCCACCCAGTGCCGTGATGCAGGCGATCAGCACCACGCCAAACCAGTCCATGCCACGCCGCCCGGCAGACAGCGCGCCGGTCATGGCTTCGGCGGTAATGGCGATCAGATACAGCATCAGCAACATGGTGGCAGTCCTTGCGGGAAGGCGCGCAGTCTAGCCAGTTTGGGCAGGCACCAAAAGAGGGCGCGGCGCCGAGCCTGGCTGAGAGGATCCCCTGTGGCGAGGGAGCTTGCTCCCGCTCGGCTGCGCAGCAGTCGCAAACCAGACAATTGAGTCGTCCTGGAAAACTGCTGGGGCCTGCTTTGCAGGTCAGCGGGAGCAAGCTCCCTAGCCACAAAAGCAATCTCGCCAGTCGCTGGGGTGCCGTTTAGAACTTGATGAAGTGCTTGCGATAATGCTGCAACTCGGCGATGGATTCGCGGATGTCATCCAGGGCCAGGTGCGTGCTGCCTTTCTGGAAACTGTCACGCACTTCTGGCGCCCAGCGGGCGGCCAGCTCCTTGAGCGTGGAGACATCCAGGTTGCGGTAATGGAAATAGCTTTCCAGGGATTTCATGTGGGTATAAAGGAAGCGCCGGTCCTGGCAGATGCTGTTGCCACAGATCGGCGACTTGCCCCTTGGCACCCATTGTTCCAGGAAAGCGATGGTCTGGGCTTCGGCCTCGGCCATGCTGATCCTGCTCTCGCGCACCCGTTGGGTCAGGCCCGAGCCGCCGTGCTGGCGGGTGTTCCACTCGTCCATGCCGGCCAGCACCTCATCACTGTGGTGGATCGCAATCACCGGACCTTCGGCCAGGGTGTTGAGGTCGCTGTCGGTGACGATGGTAGCCATTTCGATGATGACGTCGGTGTCAGGGTTCAGACCGGTCATTTCCAGGTCGATCCAGATCAGGTTCTGCGGGTTTTGCATGGGGGAGCTCCTCGGCTTAGCTGCGCAGTTTAGCCTAGGCAACCGGTCGGGCGTGCTAAACTCGCCGCCGTTTTACCCTATTCGCTGCATTTCTTCATACGGAACACCCATGGCCAAACGCCAACTCAATCGTCGTCAGAACTGGCGCATCGAAAAGATCCAGGGCGAGCGCGCCGCCCGCGCAGCCAAACGTGAATCCAGTGCCGTCGAGGCCCTGGAGGGCGGAGACCTGGGCCCTGAGCAGACCGGCCTGGTGATCGCGCATTTCGGCGTCCAGGTCGAGGTCGAGGCCCAGGAAGGCGAGTTGGCCGGCCAGGTATTCCGTTGCCACTTGCGGGCCAACCTGCCGGCGCTGGTAACCGGCGACCAGGTGGTCTGGCGGGCCGGCAACCAGGGCATCGGCGTGATCGTCGCGCAACTGCCGCGCCACACCGAGCTGCGCCGCCCGGACAGCCGGGGCCAGCTCAAGCCGGTGGCGGCCAACGTCGACATGATCGTCATTGTCTTCGCCCCGCTGCCCGAGCCCCACGCCAACCTGATCGATCGGTATCTGGTGGCGGCCGAACACGCCGGCATTCGCCCGTTGCTGTTGCTCAACAAGTTCGACTTGATCGACGAGCACAATGCCCCGGCGCTGAACGCCCTGCTGTCGGTCTATCGGGATCTGGGTTACCCGGTGCTGGAAGTATCGGCCCATCACGGCAACGGCATGGAGCAACTGCAACAGCAACTCGACGGGCGCATCAGCGTATTCGTCGGCCAGTCCGGCGTCGGCAAGTCATCGCTGGTCAACAGCCTGCTGCCAGAAGTCGAAACCCGCGTCGGGCCGTTGTCCGAGCTGTCCGGCCAGGGCACCCACACGACCACTACCGCGCGGCTGTTCCACTTTCCCGGCGGCGGTGAGCTGATCGACTCGCCGGGCATCCGCGAATTTGGCCTGGGCCACGTCAGCCGGGCGGATGTCGAAGCCGGGTTCATTGAATTCAACGACCTGATCGGCACCTGCCGCTTCCGCGACTGCAAGCACGACCGCGAGCCTGGCTGCGCCTTGCTCAAGGCCCTGGAAGAAGGCCGCGTGCACCAACAACGGATGAACAGCTACCGCTCGATCATCGCGAGCTTGCCGGAAAGCAGTTACTGACCTGCACGCAATGTAGGCTCGATCATTCTGTGGCGGGGGGGGGGG
>NZ_JBHFJB010000163.1:0-10425 GCF_057334555.1 Pseudomonas sp. AGC41 | reverse complement strand
CCCCCCCGGCTGTTCTCCAGGCAGACCGGATCGGCCGGTTTTGCGACTGCTGCGCAGCCGAGCGGGAGCAAGCTCCCTCGCCACAAAAAGCGAGCGAGTCTCAAGTGAATAATGCTCATAAAAAAGCCGACGATATGTCGGCATTTTTATGGGGTTACTGCGCCGGCGGCTCCGCCGGTTTCGGCGCGGCGTCGTCGAACAGGTTCAGGCGCTCGCGCAATTCATGGGCCGGCACTGGTTGCTGGTCGGCCGGCAGCGCGTTTGGATCGGCGGCCGCGCCAGGCGTGGCGGGCGCTGCAGGCACTTCACCCGGCGCGCCCTCGCCCGGGGCCGGGTCTGGCGCCGGATCGTCGGTCTGCGAACCTTCGATGGCTTTCTGGGCTTTCTTGGTCAACACCACGATGTCGATGCGGCGGTTGACCGGGTTGAACGGATCCTTGCGATCGAACAGTGCCGAAGACGCATAACCGACGACCCGCGCCACTTGCTCGTCCGGATAGCTGCCCGCCACCAGGGCACGCCGTGCCGCGTTGGCCCGGTTTGCCGACAGCTCCCAGTTACCGAAGTCACCTTTGCCGACATAAGGCTTGGCATCGGTGTGGCCACTGATGCTGATCTTGTTCGGCACCGCTTTGATGGTATCGGCCATGGCCAGCAGAATGTCTTCGAAATACGGCTTCAGGCGCGCACTGCCGGAGTCGAACATCGGACGGTTATCGGCGTCCATGATCTGGATGCGCAGGCCGTTCGGTGTGATCTCGAAGAGGATCTGGTCCTTGAATTTCTGCAGTTCCGGGTTCTCTTCAACCTTGTTCTGCAATTCCTGCAGGAGCAATTCCAGGCGTTCGCGCTCGACCTGCTCGGCCATGCCTTCGGCTTCATTGGCGTCGACCGTCGCCTTGTCAGGCTGAGGCTGGGATTTGACCTCGGGGTTGAGGGTATTTTCCGGCGCCAGGACCGGCGAGCCGCCCAGGTCGATGATGTACGGCGTGCCGCTCTCGGAAAAACCGATCGGATCCTTGAAGTAACCGGCGATGGCGATTTTCTGTTCCGGGGTCGCGGTGGACAGCAGCCACAGCACCAGAAAGAACGCCATCATCGCCGTGGCAAAGTCGGCGAAGGCAATTTTCCAGGCGCCGCCATGGTGCCCGCCGGCAATGCGCTTGACGCGCTTGACTATAATGGGCTGGTTATTTTCCATGGCTTAGCGACCGCGAACCGCTTGTTCCAGCTCGGCGAAGCTTGGGCGGTGCACCGGGTACAGGACCTTGCGACCGAACTCCACTGCCAGGGACGGCGGCATGCCTGAGGCCGAGGCCACCAGGGAAGCCTTGATGGCTTCGTAGACGTTGAGTTCTTCCTTGGCGTCGTGGGCCAGGGAATGAGCCAGCGGGCCGAAGAAGCCATACGCCGCCAGGATACCGAAGAACGTACCCACCAGGGCCGCACCTACGTGCATACCGATAGAGGCCTGGTCGCCTGAGCCCAGGGACGCCATGGTCACCACGATACCCAATACCGCCGCAACGATACCGAAGCCGGGCATGCCGTCGGCGATGCCGTTGACCGCATGAGACGGGTGCTCCAGGTCTTCCTTGAGGCTGTACAGCTCCATGTCGAACAGACCTTCCAGCTCATGGGGGGCCATGTTGCCGGACGACATGATGCGCAGGTAATCGCAAATGAACGCGGTCATGCGCTCATCCTTCAGCACCGAAGGGTACTTGGCGAAGATCGGGCTGGCGGCGGCGTCTTCGATGTCACCCTCGATCGCCATCATGCCTTCGCGGCGGCTTTTGTTGAGGATCTCGTAGACCAGCCCCAGCACCTCGAGATAGAAGGTGTGGGTGAAACGCGAGCCGAACATGCTCAAGGATTTCTTGAGCACATGCATCGTCGTGTAGCCAGGGTTTGCCTGGAGGAATGCGCCAAGGGCGGCACCGCCGATGATCAACACCTCGAAAGGCTGGACCAGGGCGGCGATCTTGCCATGGGAGAGCACGTATCCGCCGAGCACGCTCGCGAACACGACGATGATGCCGATAATTTTAGCCATAGATAGAAAGTACTTATTTAAGTCGGGTTCAAGGTCATATTCGGAAGCTGAAAAATCTCTTCTTCTACTTATCGGCAAAACTGCGCCAGACTATAGGCTGTTCTGGCGAAAAGCCAATTAGCCCCGTTCCGGGCGTAGAGAATTCATACGATGATCACGTCCAGTCATGACTAACGAAACCAAGGTTCCAACGCCCCGACCGACCACCCTCGACGGCTGGGTGAAGCTGCTCAACGGCGTGCACCTGCCGGTGCCCCAGGCCAGCCACGACCTGGTCTGCAAGGCCCTCGCCGACAGCCGTCGCTCATTGCGCGACATCGCCGACCTGATGCAGGACAGCCCCGCGCTGGCCCTGAGCGTCATCCGCGAGGCCAACCATCACACCCATGGCAGCCTCGCTGAGCCTGCGGAAAATCTCGAAGTGGCCATCAACCGCCTCGGTCTCAAGCGCACCGAGGAGTTGCTCGCCCGCCTGCCGTCATTGCCGGGGCACGAAGTCCCTGTTGCCTTGCGCCAGCTGCAATTGATCAGCCAGCACGCCACGCAACAGGCCAACGGTTTTTTCGCCAGCCGCCTGGCGCGGCTGTGGCAAGACATCCATTGGGGCAGCCTGCTGTTCCTGTCACCGCTCTGGCCGCTGGCCCTCACTCATCCGCGATTGCTCGGGGAATGGGAGTTGCGGGTCGTTCATAAAAGGCAGCCAGCCAGCGAAGTGGAGCGTGAGCTGTTCGGCGTCAGCCTGCTGAAAATCTGCCTGGCCCTGGTTGAGACCTGGCGTTTGCCGATCTGGGTGGCGCAAGGTTATCGCCTGTTGCTCAACGAACGCCGCGAACTGGTGAAAGTCCTGCGCATCGCCCGGGACAGCGAACATCCGCTGCGCCAGCAGAATCGCCTGGACGACGACCCAACCCTGCGGCGCTGGCTCAACCAGCCGGCCAACACCGTGTTGCTGGCCAACGGCCTGGCCCTCGCGGCGCAGCAGGCCTGGGACAGCCCTCACAACACTCGCTGGCAATACCTCACCAGTTTGTATCTGCAAATGTCGATGGATGAAATCCAGCAGCAGTTGCACCAACAAGCCGCCAACAGTGCTCGCCATCACGCCATGCCGGACCTCTGGCACCCGGCCGTGGCGCTGATCTGGCCTTGGGACAGCCGCCGTATCCACCCCGGCTTGTTGCCCGCCGCGCCGCCCAGCGCCCAGGACCTGAGCCAGTGGCGCAAGCAATGTTCCGCCATGCTGGTGGAGCCGAGCCCCTTCCTCAACGCCATGCACCTGACCACGTCGGCACGGGACGCCCTGGTGGCCTGTGGCATGCGGCGGGTGATGATCCTGATGGCCGACCGCAGCCAGACCAGCGTGCGCGTTCACCAGACCGCCGGTTTGCCGAAGGAAACCGCGGCCATGAGCTTTACCATCTGCCAGAGCAAAATCTTGCAACGATTGCTGGCCCAGCAGGCCCAGGTTCGTCTGAACCCGGACAACAACGCGCAGTTTTCGGCGCTATTGCCGCCGGGCCTGCGCAGCCTGTTCCGTGGCGAGCACCTGTTGTTGCGCTCGCTGACCTGCAATGGCCGGGTGATCATGCTGGTGGCAGTGGACCAGGGCGGCGGGCCGTTCTCGGACGTCACCGTGCAAGCCTTCGGCAAAACCGTGCAATGCATCGAAAGAGCCCTGCATACCTTTACCAACCGCGGCCGCTGAACCTGCTACAATCCTTTCCCTTTGGCCCCAGGAGACCTCACATGCCTGACTTCTCTGGCTTGCCGCTGGTGATCGAGCCAAGCGAACTGCTGCCGCGCCTCGACGCCCGCGAACTGATTCTGGTGGACCTGACCAGCGCCGCCCGCTATAGCACCGGACATATTCCCGGCGCACGCTTCGTCGATCCCAAGCGCACCCAGCTCGGCCAACCGCCGGCGCCGGGGCTGCTGCCGGCCAAAGCCGACCTCGAAGCCCTGTTCGGTGAACTCGGGCACCACCCGGATGCGGTCTACGTGGTCTATGACGACGAAGGCGGCGGCTGGGCCGGGCGGTTTATCTGGCTGCTGGACGTGATCGGCCACGGGAACTATCACTACCTCGACGGCGGCTTGCTGTCGTGGCTGGCTGAAGGCCCGCCGGTGTCCATCGACGTCCCTGCACCCGTTGCAGGTCCGATCAGCCTGACGCTGCACGACGCGCCCACCGCCACCCGTGAATACCTGCAAAGCCGTCTCGGCGCTGCCGACCTGGCCATCTGGGACGCTCGCGGCCCGCAGGAATACTTCGGCGAGAAAGTCGTCGCGGCCAGGGGCGGCCACATCCCCGGCGCGGTGAACTTCGAATGGACCGCCGGCATGGACCAGAAGCGCAACCTGCGCATTCGCAAGGACATGCCCGAGATCCTCGAACAGCTGGGTATTACACCCGACAAGGAAATCATTACTCACTGCCAGACTCACCACCGCTCTGGCTTTACCTATCTAGTGGCCAAGGCGCTCGGTTACCCGCGAGTCAAAGGCTATGCCGGTTCCTGGGGCGAATGGGGCAACCACCCTGACACCCCCATCGAGCTTTGAAGATTCCTAAGGACATTTAATGAAGAACCGTTTGTTCATACTTTCTCAGTACCTGCTGCCGCACCACTTGCTGTCGCGCCTCGCCGGCTGCATCGCCGAATGCCGCGTGCGCTGGTTCAAGAATGCCTTTACGGCCTGGTTCGCCAAGCGCTACCAGGTGGACATGTCCCAGGCACTGGTGGAAGACCTGAGCGCCTACGAGCACTTCAATGCCTTCTTCACCCGCGCGCTGAAAGACGGTGCTCGTCCCCTGGACCAAACCCCCGGTGCGATTCTCAGCCCCGCCGACGGCGCCGTCAGCCAGCTCGGCCCGATCGAGCACGGCCGCGTGTTCCAGGCCAAGGGCCACAGCTTCAGCGTGCTGGAACTGCTCGGCGGCGATGCGGCCAACGCGGCACCATTCATGGGCGGCGACTTCGCAACGATTTACCTTTCACCCAAGGATTATCATCGCGTGCACATGCCGCTGGCCGGCACGCTGCGGGAAATGGTCTACATCCCCGGGCGAATTTTCTCGGTCAACCAGACCACTGCCGAGAACGTCCCAGAGCTTTTCGCCCGCAACGAACGCGTGGCCTGCATTTTCGACACCGAGCGCGGGCCGATGGCCGTGGTGCTGGTGGGCGCAATGATCGTGGCGTCCATCGAGACGGTCTGGGCCGGCCTGGTGACACCGCCCAAGCGCGAACTCAAGACCTTCCGTTATGACGAAGCCGCCCGTGCGCCGATTCATCTGGAAAAAGGCGCCGAGCTGGGCCGCTTCAAGCTGGGCTCGACCGCTATCGTGCTGTTCGGGCCGGGGCAAGTGCAGTGGGCCGAAGAATTGGTAGCCGGCTCGCCGGTGCAGATGGGACAAGGACTGGCATTACCCAAGGCTTGATCACCGAGGCAGCGACCTGGGTCGCTGCCATCGCCGGCGCCAGGTGTCGCCGCGGCATGATCTTTCGCCCACACCTGCTAGAGTTGGAAACATTCCCTTCATTTCCCGCCGGAGCCTATCCACGGCATGAATGAGACCAGCCCTCTCCAGTTACTGCGCGTCTTGACACCGACCCAGTCGCGCCTGTCCTTCTGCGATGCCACGCCACGCGATCTCAAGCGCTGGATCGGCAACCTGCCCAAGGCCAACATCGGTGAAACCGCGCGCCTGCTGTACCAGGCGCTTGGTGAACTGAACCAATTGCTCACCCCGAGCGAGAACCGCCTGCAATTGCTCGAATTGTTGCGGCCCGAGGTTTATTACGTCTGCAAGCACCTGGAGCGACATTTCCTGCAGCAAGCCATTGTGCTGGATGAGCGTTCGCGCAAGATCGTCAACCTGAGCCAGGCCCTGCAAACTCATTTGGCGATGGGATACAAACAAATCGTTGCGCGTATCTCGCCAAAATTTACCAAGGACCGGGCGCGCCTGCTGGCGACGGCGCTGCAACGAGCGATACATGCCCTCGACGGCACGTTGTTGCGAGCCAGCCAGCTATACAGCCCGGTACCTGAGGGTTTATGGCTCGATTTGCACCAGCTGTACCGGATCGCTTGCCAGCATCGGTTGCAGCACGTCAGTGTCGGCGATGAGCTGGCCAGCCAGGTCCCTCAACTGAACGCCGAGCAGACTTACGTCGTCGCGCTGCTGCTGGGCGCGTCGCGCAGCAACCAGTTGCGCCAAAGCCAGATCGCCCGGTTGGCCGAGGTGCTGGAACCATGGAGCCAGAGCGTCAAGCTCGACCCGGCCGTTACCGCCGCCAGCCTGTTTGCCGTCGCACCGCAACTGGATGTAGGGCCGCGCTATCGCTCCAAATTTCGCGCCGAACAGCAACCAAGCCTGCTGGGGTTCGATCCGCAGCCTCTGGTGCGCGCCATCAGCGCTCACCTGGCACAACCTGGCGACTCGTCCCTGGCGGTACCTGCCGGCATGAGCGCCGACACCTTGCATCACCTGCAGGCGGCCTGGGGCGAAGCCGCCGAGCGCAGCTTCCAACGCACCGAAGGCAACGGCACGCTGACCCTGTGCGTGGGCATGAGCGCGCTGCACTATTACCTTGGAGGCGAACGCTCCTTCAGCGAAATCCTGAAGAACCCGACCCTGCGCAAGGCCCGATTCGAGGCCTCGCCGACCAAAACCAACGACACTTGGAACCAGGCGTTCGACGCAGCTCCAACCGGCGACAGTGACCTGCTGCCGTACGAAGAAATCGAGTACCCGGTCAACCCGGCCGATGACGACGGCGCCAGCTCCGACAACCAGCATCATTTTCCGACTTTTGATCTGCCGATCATCAATCACAGCCCGGGTGGGTACTGCCTCGGCTGGCCGAAGGAAGTGCCGGAGCAATTGCAGGCCGGGGAGATGGTCGGGATTCGTGACACCAGCGACCAGGCCTGGAGTATCGCCGTGGTCCGCTGGATCCGGCAGGTGCGCAACGGTGCGATGCAAATGGGCATTGAACTGGTCGCTCCCCATGCCCAGCCTTGCGGCGTGCAATTGGCGCGCGAGCAGAACGAGCAAGGCCACTATCTGCGGGGGTTGCTGCTGCCGGAAATCAGCGCAATCGACCTGCCGCCCACGATGATCGCTCCGCGCCTGCCCTTCCAGGAAGGCCAGCGGGTATTGATCAATACCAACGGACAGGAAAGACGGGCCTCGCTGGATCGGCGCGTGACCAGCACCCACAGCTTCAATCAGTTTGCTTATCACCCCGAAGACGCAGGCACCGGTGGGGATGGCAGTGACAAGGAAGGCGATTTTGATTCGCTGTGGAAGTCACTCTAGAAAGCGACCAGCTCTTGTGGGGAGGGAGCTTGCTCCCTCCCCACAAGAGCGTATGCCCGGGAACTCGATGCAGGGCTCAAACCTGTCCGTCGCGATCCCTGAAGCCCAGTAGGTACAGCACCCCATCCAGCCCCAAGGTGGAAATGGCCTGCCGGGCCGATTGCTTCACCAGTGGCTTGGCCCGGAACGCCACGCCGAGCCCGGCGATCGCTAGCATTGGCAGGTCGTTGGCGCCGTCACCGACGGCAATGGTCTGTTCCAGGCGAAGGCCTTCTTTCGCGGCCAGCTCACGCAGCAAGTCCGCCTTGCGCTGGGCATCGACGATCGGCTCGACAGCCACGCCAGTGACCTTGCCATCCACCACTTCCAGTTCGTTGGCGAACACGTAGTCGATGCCGAGCTTGGCCTGCAATTGCTTGGCGAAGTAAGTGAAGCCGCCGGACAGGATGGCGGTCTTGTAGCCCAGCCGCTTGAGTTCGGCAAACAGGGTTTCGGCGCCTTCGGTCAGGCGCAGCGAGGCACCGATCGAGTCCAGCACGCTGACATCCAGGCCTTTGAGCAACGCCAGGCGCTCCTTGAAGCTGGCGCGGAAATCCAGCTCGCCGGCCATCGCCCGCTCGGTGATCGCCGACACCTTGTCGCCGACGCCGGCAGCCTTGGCCAACTCATCGATGACCTCGGCTTCGATCAACGTCGAGTCCATGTCGAACACCGCAAGGCGACGGTTACGGCGAAACAGCGAATCCTCCTGGAAGGCGATGTCGACGTTCAGCTCCTGCGCCACGCTGAGGAACTCGGCGCGCAGCGCCTGGGGATCGGCGGGTTCGCCGCGCACGGAGAACTCGATGCAACCCTTACCCTGATCGGCCGGGGTGTCCAGCGGCATGCGTCCGGACAGTCGGTCGATATGGTCGATGTTCAGCCCGTATTGGGCGGTGATCGAACTGACGCGCTGCAACTGCTCGGCGGTAACCTTACGGGTCAACAGCGTCACAATGTGGCGCTTCTTGCCCTGGCCAGCCACCCACTGTTGGTAATCTTCCTCGGACACCGGGGTGAAACGCACCTGCTGATCAAGCTTGTATGCGGTGAACAGGATGTCCTTGAGCACCGATTTGCTGTGTTCGGCGTCCGGGATTTCAACCAGGATGCCAAACGACAGCGTGTCGTGGATCACCGCCTGACCGATGTCGAGAATGCTCACACCACCCTGGGCCAGAACGCCGGTAATGGCCGCAGTCAGACCCGGACGGTCGCTGCCAGTGATGTTTATCAGGACGATTTCGCGCAAGGCGCACCCCCGCAGGTGGAAAAAAACCGCATTCTACCCACATTCAGTGACCATCGGGCACCGCCAGTGCTTTGCCGGTCATGGGGCTGTCGCTATACTGCGCGTCAATTTCACGGACAAAGAGCCGAGCTCAGTGAACCGGCCCACGCCAGTCAAAACCGACAACTTCTTCCTGCTGATCTTCCGTGCATTGCGCCATCGCCGCGTGCCGATTGCATTGCGCATTGCCAGCCATAACGTGATCCTGGTCGCCTTGGCCCTGGTCATTTATGCCTGCGTGATGGGTTTGCAATTCAAGCAGGCCATGCACGAGCAGGCGGATGCCCTGGGCGAAAGCCTGACCACCCAGACCGCCACTTCTGCCACCGAGCTGCTGGTGTCCAACGACATCCTCAGTCTCAACGTGCTGCTCAACAACCTGACCAAGAACAAGCTGGTGGCCCACGCCGCCATCTACAGCGTGGACAACCGCATCCTCGCCGAGGCCGGCCAGCGTCCCAAGCCAGGCTTGCTCGGCGAAACCGGTGGCATGTACCAGAGCAAGATCACCTTTCAGGACGTGACCGCCGGCCAATTGCGTATCAGCCTGGACATGGATCAGTTCCAGCAACCCATGACCATCAGCCTGCAGAGCATGGGCATCCTCAGCGCGATCCTGCTGGCATTGGCCCTGGCGTTGAGCTTGCGCCTGGGGCGGCATATCTCCACGCCGCTGTTGCAGTTGCGCGTCTGGCTGCGAGACATCGACGAACACACGCCAGCCACCCAGCGCCAGGATGAAATCGGCGACCTGGCACGGCAGCTCCACGCCAGCTTCGCGCCGGAGCCGGAACCCGTGCCGGAACCTGAAGGCATCGACTACGTTGACGAGGACGATGCGGAGCCGGACTTCGAGGTGCGTAACCTGCGCGATCCGGGCTTCGACGAAAGCGCGCCGCTGCCCGCTGCCCGCCCCGCGCCGCGACATGTGGTGCGCACTGTCGAAGACGACGATGACGACGAGGCCTTTGCCGATTTGCGCGAGGAATCGATTGCCGGCGAACCACAACCGCTCGCCCGCCCTGTCGCCTCGAACCAGCCCCAGCACAGCGCCGTACTGGCCGTGCAACTGGGCGCCCAGGACCAACTACGGCGCCTGCCCCAGGCCCGCCTGAAAGAGCTGCTCGAACGCTATCGCGACTGCCTCGACCAGGCCGCATCGCTTTATCAGGGCGAGCTGCACACGCTGAACGACGGCAGTACGCTGATGCTGTTCCACACCGAGGACAGCGGCGATGACTACCTGACCAACGCCATATGCTGCGGCGAATTGCTGCGGGCGCTGGGTCATCAATTGCAGATCGAAGTCGCCGACAGCGGCATCACCCTGCAATTGCAACTGGGCCTGACCTTGGGAGATGGGTTGTTCGGTCTGAGCCAGATCGACCTGCTGCTGACCGAAACCGCCCAGGACGCCCTGGCCCTTTCCCAACACAGCCGCAACCTGCTGCTGGTGGAACGCAAGATCAATGACGACGCGCTGATCCGCCAACGTGCGCGCATCCGCCCGATCGCCAGCCCCGAAGGCGCCTGTTGTGTGGAACGGCTGATGGAACCCTATCCGTCGCTGTTGGAACGGCAGCTGGCGCGGATGCATGAGCGCCAGGCCTGAGCCCCGTTGCCTGGAATAACGAAGCCCGCAGATGAGTGATTATCTGCGGGCTTTTTAATGGCTTCGATGGCCTCTTCGCGAGCAGGCTCGCTCCCACA
>NZ_JBHFJB010000162.1:23284-32641 GCF_057334555.1 Pseudomonas sp. AGC41 | reverse complement strand
CCCCCCCCCCACGATGGTTTGTGAGATATCCGCCGGGCAAAAAAATGCCGCTCAATCGAGCGGCATTTTTTATCGGCCGGACATCATTCCTGAGCGACGGCGTTTTTCGCCAGGATCGCGTTGGCCAGTTCCATGTCGGTGGCTTGCAGGCCTGGGTTGTCGGCCCGGACTTTCTGCATCGCGGCTTCGAGGTAGGGGCCACGGATGCCGCCGTCACTGGCGACGAAGCTGCCGGCGTCGTCCTGGGCGGCGACGATCAGCTTGTTGTCCTTGAAGGTCAGGTAGGTAGAGCCGGTGGTCGCACCGGATGAGATGACGTTACGCCAAAACGTGTCGGCCATTGCCGAGCCAACAGGAAGAGAAAGCAAGGCCAGGGTCGCGACAGCAAGTTTGAGACGCATGATAGGTGACTCCACAGGGTTAACTATGACTTTGGATTGCCGCAGCCTCGATTCAGTTCCATGACCCGTCAGTCAGCCCTCGCTACAAGCTACTTCTGCTCGCTCTGCGGCGTTACCCGCAGCACTTCTTCAACCGTGGTCAGGCCCGCCGCGACCTTCTGCGCGCCCGAGAGCCGCAGGCTGCGCATGCCTTCCTTGAAGGCCTGGCGGCGCACGGCGAGCAGGTCGGTGTCTGGGTGGATCAGGCCTTTGACGCTGTCGCTCAGCTGCATGATCTCGTACACCCCGGCCCGCCCCCGATAGCCGGTATCGCGGCATTCCGAGCAACCGACGGCCTGCTGGGCGTTGGTCGGCAACGGGGCCTGCCAGGGCCGCGTCAGGGTTTGCCAGTCGTCTTCATCCAGGGTGATGGGCGCCTTGCAATGCGGACACAACGTACGCACCAGACGTTGGGCCATGACTCCGAGTACGGTGGCCTTGATCAGGTAATGCGGCACGCCGAGCTCCAGCAGGCGGCTGATAGCGCTCGGCGCGTCGTTGGTGTGCAGGGTCGAGAGGACAAGGTGCCCGGTGAGTGCTGCCTGGATCGCCATTTCGGCGGTTTCCAGGTCACGGATCTCGCCGATCATGATGATGTCCGGGTCCTGCCGCATCAACGCACGTACGCCCGCCGCGAAGGACAGCTCGATGTTGTGCTGGACCTGCATCTGGTTGAACGAGGCCTCGACCATTTCGATCGGATCCTCGATGGTGCAGAGGTTCACTTCCGGCGTCGCCAGTTTTTTCAGCGTCGTGTAGAGCGTAGTGGTCTTGCCGGACCCGGTGGGCCCCGTGACCAGAATGATGCCGTTGGGCTGGCGGGTCATGTCCTGCCAGCGACGCAGGTCGTCGGCGGAGAAACCCAACTGGTCGAAATCCTTGAGCAATACTTCCGGATCGAAGATCCGCATCACCATTTTTTCGCCGAACGCGGTCGGCAAGGTCGACAAGCGCAACTCCACCTCGTTGCCGTCGGGAGTCTTGGTCTTGACGCGACCATCCTGGGGCTTGCGCTTTTCCGCGACGTTCATGCGCCCCAGACTCTTCAGGCGACTGATGATCGCCATCGTCACCTGCGGCGGGAATTGATAGACGGTGTGCAGCACCCCGTCGATGCGAAAGCGTACCGTGCCCTGCTCGCGGCGCGGTTCGATGTGGATATCGCTGGCCCGCTGCTGGAAGGCGTACTGGAAAAGCCAGTCGACGATGTTGACGATATGGGCGTCGTTGGCGTCTGGCTCCTGGTCGCTGGCGCCGAGGTTGAGCAGTTGTTCGAAATTGGTCAGGTTGCTCGGTTGCTGGTCGACGGTGGTGGCGCCGCTGACGGATTTGGCCAGGCGATAGAATTCCACGCTCAGGCGCTGGATATCCACCGGGTTGGCGACCACCCGCTTGACCGGCAGCTTGAGCACGTGGGTCAGGTCGGCTTCCCAACTGCTGACGTAAGGCTGGGCACTGGCGACGGTGACCGCGTCACGGTCAACCGCCACCGCGAGAATCTTGTGACGTTGCGCGAAGGCATAGGACATCAGCGGCGTAACGGCCGCCACGTTGATCTTCAGCGGGTCGATGCGCATGTAGGGCTGGTCGGCCTGCTGGGCCAGCCACAGCGTCAGGTTCTCCAGGTCCAGGCGCTTGCCGGGGCGGCTGAGGTCGTCCAGGTGCTGGTTGGCGATAAATTCCAGTGGGTGCAACTGGCTGTTGGCGTTATGCCGGCGCCGGGCATTGAGCGCGGTCTCGGCTGAATCCTGGCTGATGAGGCCCTGGGCGACCAGTTGGCGGAGCAGATCGTTAAGGTCCAGCCAGCGGTCCTGAGTGGCGTGTTTGGTGGACATGGGCGTTCGGGTTCCTATTGGACAGTTGCAGCAAAGCCGCGATGCAGACGCTTCGGCGTCCAGGCTTGTTCTGCAAAAGAATAGTCCCGACCTTGTGGACCGTTGGGCCACTACCCGACCAAAGCGTTTCCAATTCTTCCCTGCGCCCCCCTCAACCGGCCGCCTGGACCCGTCCGGCCCGCGTGATATCGGCGTCTTGCAGGTCGACCGAGCACATGCTGATCAGGTTACGTAATTTTTCAGCAATGACTTGGGCACGGTGCCAGCTCAGCCCATCCAGAACGATGTCCAGCGCCAACAGGTCGTCGTGACGCTCGACATGGATCTGCTGCGGCGTCAGGCCCTGCAAGGCGAACAGGTTCAACGCTCGGCACAGCACGTCCGGTTCGGCTTCGGCCTGCATCTGATAATGCACGCGGCAATGGGTATTGGCGGCGTGCCAGGCATCGGCGCGGGTCGTGGCGGTGGCTACGGTTGCGAGTGAGTGCATGTTCGGTCTCCTGGAGGTCGGGAGAAATATTTACATGCGCAGAAGGGTATTTCTTTCCTAAGATGAGCTGTTTCTGGTTTATGTTGAATAATAAGATTCGCATATCGGAACATCACGGGATTATTTATGCACAGTGAGCTGGATAGCTACGACCGCAGGATACTGGCGTTGCTGCAAGAGGATGCCTCGCTGTCCAGCGCGCAGATCGCCGAGCAGGTTGGCTTGTCCCAGTCGCCCTGTTGGCGTCGGATTCAGCGGATGAAGGAAGAGGGGATCATTCGGGGGCAGGTGACGCTGCTGGATCGCAAGAAAATCGGCCTGAACACGCAGATCTTCGCCGAAATCAAGCTCAACGCCCACGGTCGCTCGAATTTCACCGAGTTCACCGAAGCGATCCGCGGGTTCCCCGAGGTGCTGGAATGCTACGTGCTGATGGGATCGGTGGATTTTCTGCTGCGCATCGTCACGGCGGACATCGAGGCGTATGAGCGATTCTTTTTCGAGAAACTGTCGATGGTGCCGGGAATTCAGGAGGTGAACTCGATCGTGGCGCTGTCGGAGATCAAGTCGACGACGAGTTTGCCGGTGGTGCGCTAGTTGGATCCGAGGTGTATGTGCCGGCCCCTTCGCGAGCAGGCTCGCTCCCACATTGGATCTCGACATGATCCAGTGTGGGAGCGAGCCTGCTCGCGAAGGCGGTATCACAGGCGCAGCAAAGTCTTCCAGGCCCGGTTCTGGTAAACCGCAATCGCCTGCTGCTTGCGCGCATCCAGCAGCTCGTCGGTGATCGGTTCGTTGGCCAATTGCGCCAGCTTGTTCAATTCGCCGTAGAGGCGGTCCATCTCAGGAATTTCCAGCACCTGGCGGGCATGATGCAGCCAGGCCTGGATACGTTCGATGCGCGGCAGTTGCTCGGCCAGGTCTTCCGGTTGTTGCTGGTAGCGTTGCAGTTGCAGCGACGAAGCTTCTTCGCTGAGCAGGCGCGGCAGCCAGCTGCCCAGTTGCGCCGCGCCCTGGCGATTGCCACGGGTGTTGCGATCGGCAGTCCAGCTGCGGGCCAGCAACCAGCGCGAAGCCTCAAGTGAGAAAAGGCCCCAGCGAGGGTCCTGCAGCTCTTCGAGGAACTGCTCCGGTGCCGCCTTGCGCACGTCTTCGTCGTCGAGGCCGGCCTGGACCAGCGGACGCCAGTCTTCCAGCAGCGCATCCAGGGCGACGCGCAGATCATGGGTCGACTGGCGCGGCGCGGCCTGGCCGAGGCTGCTGAGCAATGCGCGCAGTTCGGCGAGATTTTCCACCCAGTCCTGCAACAGGCGCCAGTGGCCGTTGAAGCGATATTGTTCGGCCAGGCGCTGGCTGCTGCCCAGCAGATGCCAGCTCAATGCGCCAAAGGCATCGTCCAGCGGCGTTTCGGCCGTCAGCTGCGGAGCCGGCAGGCTCAGCGCATAACTGCTCGCATCATGCAGGCGATAGCCACGTTCGGCCTTGCTGATGTCGCAAGGCATCAAGGGCAGGGTCGCGGCCAGTTCGGCGGCCAGTTCCAGCAGGGCGGCGGGTTCGCCTTCGCGCAGTTCCAGTTCCAGCTCGCAGATTTCTTCCTTCTGCTTGCCGACCACCACGTGGCCCAGGTCCAGGGCAGCCTCGATGACCACCTTGGCTTTGCCACGGCCCCAGGCAATTTCGGCGCGCTCGCGGACGAAATCGGTGGTGAAGATCGCCTTGAGGGTTTTTTTGTCCAGGTCCGCCAGTGCCTCGGGCCAGCATTCGCCTTCGAGTTTCTTCAGATCAAGCTTGGCCTTGGGCAGGTGCCAGTCGTATTCGTTGCGCTCGGACAGGCCGGCAACGCTCTGGCCACGGGTCTTGAGGGTCTGGATAACTTCTTCGCCGTCGCGGCGCAGGCGCAGGGCGACCTTGGCCCGGGCCAGGTCACGCTCCGGCGTGTCGAAGTACTGGTTCATCAATTCGTGGCGTTCCCAGCCACTCTTGTTGCGTTTTTTCAACAGCGGATGCTCGCGCAAGGCTGCCAGGGTCTCGCGGCTGACGCGGAGTTTGATTTCGGTTTCTTTCTGCATGGCCGGAAAATCCAGGAATCGGGTGCGCAGCCGGGGGAGGATGTGGCTGCCAGGGGCGTGCAGTGTACAGGACTCGTCGGTCCTCCGCGCCGAACGGTTCCATCCTTGCTCTCGATGGTTCTATGATGGACCCCAATTTGTAAGCCCCGGGAGCCAGCGATGCCTTTGCCGTCCATGAAAGATCAGTTCGCTGCCCTGATCGCCGCGCCTTCGGTCAGTTGTACCCAGCCCAAGCTGGACCAGTCCAACAGCGCCGTGATCGAGCTGCTGGCAGGCTGGCTGTCGGAACTGGGATTCTCCTGCGATATCCAGCAGGTCAGCCCCGGCAAGTTCAACCTCCTCGCCAGCTTCGGCACGGGGCCCGGCGGGCTGGTGCTGGCCGGGCACAGCGACACGGTGCCGTTCGATGGCGCGTTGTGGCAGACCGACCCACTGAAGCTCACCGAGGTCGACGGGCGCTGGGTGGGCCTGGGCAGTTGTGACATGAAAGGTTTTTTCGCCCTGGCCATCGAAGCGGTGCGGCCGTTGCTGGACCAGCCGTTCAAGCAGCCGTTGCTGATCCTCGCGACCTGCGATGAAGAAAGCTCCATGGCGGGCGCCCGCGCCCTGGCCGAGGCCGGGCGGCCGCTCGGACGCGCGGCGGTGATAGGCGAACCGACGGGGCTGAAGCCGATCCGGATGCACAAGGGCGTGATGATGGAGCGTATCGACATCCTCGGGCGCAGCGGCCATTCCTCCGACCCGAGCCTGGGCCGCAGCGCGCTGGAAGCGATGCACGACGCCATGGGCGAGCTGCGTGGCCTGCGCCTGCAATGGCAGCGTGAGTTCCGTAATCCACAGTTCACCGTGCCGCAGCCGACGCTGAATTTCGGCTGCATTCATGGCGGCGACAATCCCAACCGGATATGCGGCCAATGCTCCATGGAGTTCGACCTGCGGCCCCTGCCTGGTATGGATCCAGAGGTGCTGCGGGCGGCGATCCGGCAGAAGCTCGAGCCCATTGCCGAACGTCACCAGGTGAAGATCGATTACGCACCGCTGTTCCCCGAGGCGCCGGCGTTCGAGCAGGCCGAGGACGCCGAGCTGGTGCGGGTGGCCGAACGGCTCACCGGGCATCGTGCCGAAGCAGTGGCGTTCGGCACCGAAGCGCCTTATCTTCAGCGCCTCGGTTGCGAAACCCTGGTATTGGGACCTGGCGATATCGCCTGCGCCCACCAGCCTGGCGAGTACCTTGAAATGTCACGTTTGCAGCCTACTGTGCAGCTGTTGCGACAGTTGATCGGCCATTACTGCCTGACACCGGCCAGCGCCGGTTAAATTGTCCGCTTGCGGACCCGTATTCATGAGGAGAGCGCGCGTGTCGCCAAGCCTGTTCCGACGATAACCACCAGCCCGCTGTGCGTTCCGCTTCGTCTTTTTTAGGCTGTTATTTATTACAGGCCCAGGTTCATGCCCGAATACGTCAATTGGCTTCGTCACGCTTCGCCCTATATCAACGCCCACCGCGATTGCACCTTCATCGTCATGCTGCCTGGCGACGGGGTGGAGCACCCCAACTTCGGCAACATCGTCCATGACCTGGTATTGCTGCACAGCCTCGGCGTGCGGCTGGTGCTGGTGCATGGTTCGCGTCCGCAAATCGAGACCCGCCTCGCTGCCCGCGGCCTGACGCCGCATTACCACCATGGCATGCGTATCACCGATGCCGCGACCCTGGAGTGCGTGATCGACGCGGTCGGTCAGTTGCGCATTGCCATCGAGGCGCGCCTGTCGATGGACATGGCTTCTTCGCCGATGCAAGGCTCGCGGTTGCGCGTGGCCAGCGGCAACCTGGTCACCGCGCGGCCGATCGGTGTGCTCGAAGGCGTGGACTATCACCATACCGGGGAGGTGCGCCGGGTCGACCGCAAGGGCATCAACCGGCTGCTCGATGAACGCTCGATCGTTCTGCTGTCGCCGTTGGGCTATTCACCGACCGGGGAAATCTTCAACCTGGCGTGTGAGGACGTCGCGACCCGGGCGGCCATCGATCTGGCCGCCGACAAACTGCTGTTGTTCGGCGCCGAGCAAGGCCTGATCGGCGAGGACGGGCGGCTGGTTCGCGAACTGCGTCCGCAACAGGTCCCGGCCCACATGCAGCGTCTGGGTAGCGATTATCAGGCCGAGCTGCTCGATGCCGCGGCGCAGGCCTGCCGGGGCGGCGTGGCGCGCAGCCACATCGTCAGTTATGCCGAGGACGGTGCGCTGCTGGCCGAACTGTTCACCCGCGATGGCAGCGGCACGCTCGTGGCCCAGGAGCAATTCGAGGTGGTGCGCGAAGCCGCCATCGAGGATGTCGGCGGCTTGCTGGACCTGATCAGTCCTTTGGAGGAGCAGGGCATTCTGGTACGGCGTTCCCGCGAGGTGCTGGAGCGCGAGATCGAGCAGTTCAGCGTGGTCGAGCGCGAAGGCATGATCATCGCCTGCGCGGCGCTGTACCAGATCGCCGATTCGGATGCCGGCGAACTCGCCTGCCTGGCGGTGAACCCGGAATACCGCCACGGTGGCCGGGGCGATGAGCTGCTGGAGCGGATCGAAACCCGCGCCCGCGCCCAGGGACTCAAGACCCTGTTCGTGCTGACGACCCGGACCGCCCACTGGTTCCGCGAGCGCGGCTTCGAGCCCAGCAGCGTCGACCGGCTGCCGGCGGCGCGGGCTTCGTTGTACAACTACCAGCGGAATTCGAAAATCTTCGAAAAAACCCTGTAATCGACCCGCCTGTGCAATCACGCTGCCGCGACTTTCTTGATTTCAGACCATGAGCGACTAGTCTGGAGAGCCTCAAGACCGCGGCATGCGCACGCATTGACATGTCGCACGCGAGCCCCGACGAAACACCATTCAGGAATCCGCAGCGTCGCCGATAAGCCGAGTCAGGGCTTGATGACGCTTTGATGGCAAGCATATGTCGAAACGAGCTGAAAACTGGTGAAACAATTCTTTTTGGATTTATAAAGAATCCTTTATTCTTCCGGCCGGTGTCGCGGGGTTAGACCATGGTCGTAGTCCGAAAGGGTTACGGTTGACTTGCCAGTCACGGTCTGGCGCTAATCGCGCATCCGCGGATTCCGGGCGTTCGAACCGGAACCAAAGACACACAAGAATTAGAAAACGAGAGGAGCGATACATGAAGAAGTCCACCTTGGCCCTGGCTGTAGCCGTTGGGGTAATGGCGCAGCAGGCAGGCGCCGCTGGTTTTATCGAGGACAGCAAGGCGTCCGTCAGTTCTCGCACCATGTACTTTGACAACGACAACCGTGAAGGCGATGAAGATCAGCGCGAGGCGGCGACCGGCCTGAAGTTCGACTACAAGTCCGGCTTCACTCAAGGTGTCGTTGGTTTTGGTATCGACGCCCAGGCGATGGTTGGTCTTCACCTTGATGGTGGTAGAGGTCAGCGTCCAGACGCCAATAACTCCTTCTCGCCAAGTGATTCCGACGGGTCCGCGGAGCACAGCTGGAGCCGTGGGTCGGCCAACGTGAAGGCGCTTTTCTCCAAGACCGAGGCCCACCTGGGTGGTGCTCTGCAGCCTAACCTGCCGATCCTGGTCGCCAACGATGGCCGTCTGCTGCCGCAAACCTTCGAAGGTGGCACTATCACCTCCAAGGACCTGGACAACGTGACGTTCAACGCCGGCCAACTGGAGCGCGCCGTAGGCCGTGCCGGTACCAACAGCACCGGCCTGGCAGTGAACGGCGGTACCGAGGACAGCAACCAGTTCCGTTACGCCGGTGCTGACTGGAAGGTCACCAAGGACCTGACCCTGCAGTACTACTACGCCAACCTGCAGGATTACTACAAGCAGCACTTCCTGGGCGCTGTGCATGTTTTCCCGATCACCGAAGGCCAGTCGTTCAAGACTGACCTGCGTTACTTCGACAGCAGCTCGGATGGCCGTAACGGCGATGCAGGCTATCGCTTCAACAACAACGGTGGCTACGCCAAGACGCCGGGCGAGGTCGATAACAAGACCTGGAGCGCCATGTTCACCTACACCCTGGGTGGCAGCGCGTTCCTGTTGGGTCACCAGCAAGTCGGCGATGACGGTGGCTTCGTCTACCTGAACCAGGGCAGCCTGCTCAATGACAGCGGCCGCAACGAAGGCGCCGGTGGCTCGAGCTTCTACCTGTTCACCGACAGCATGATCCATCAGTTCGTCCGTGCGGGTGAGAACACCACCTTCGGTCAATACTCGTACGACTTCACCGGTCTGGGCGTTCCAGGCCTGAAGGCCGCGATTGCCTACCTGCACGGTGACGACATCAAGTCTGCTACCGGCGGAAGCGAAACTTCCGAGTGGGAACGCGACATGCGCCTGGATTACGTCGTCCAGCAAGGCCCGCTCAAGGGCTTCGGCACTACCCTGCGTCATGGCTCCTACCGTGGCAGCAGCACCGGTATCGCCGACCAGGATCAGACCCGCCTGATCTTCAACTACACTTACAACTTCCTGTAAGACGTAGCGAAGTAAAAAGCCCCGCCCC
>NZ_JBHFJB010000162.1:22291-23248 GCF_057334555.1 Pseudomonas sp. AGC41 | reverse complement strand
GCGTGCTGCCGGGCGGGGCTTTTGCGTTTCGGGGAGGGGGATTCTTCTCGCGCTTGCGCCGCTTATTGCACCGACTCCGCCGCGTCTTTACGCAGGATGAATGCGCTGAACGCCAGGAAATCATCCAGATGCCCGGTGATGATCGCGATCATGATCGGCAGTTGCAGGGCTTGATAGTCATGCACGGCGATGTTCCTGAAGCCCACCATGTTCTTCAGGTTTTTCACCAGTCCTTCCTCCAGCCAGCCACCTTGCAAAAGCAGCTCGAATGTATCGCGAGCACTTTGCGGGATACCCAGCCGCTCACGTCGAATCAAGTGCTGTCCGATGTCCAGTGCCGCTTCACACGCCCGCTGGATGTTCAGGACCGCCGAATCCTGGCGAGTGAAATCGGTGGCAAACGTAGCGGGATCTTTCTCGTATTCTTCCCGCACCCTGGCGACGCAACGCTCGATACTCGCTGCCTTGTTGATCAGTACATCATCGGCCATACACGCTGCCTTCTTCCTGAATATCCTTGAGCAAGCCTGCCCGAGCCTCATCCAGAGCGGTTTTTTCGCTGAGAATGAAACATTCGTACAAACCCGCCTGTACGTCTCTGGCCCAGAGCCGCTGGCCTCGAGTCACGATCTGGTATTGCATGACGGTCGTTGCCGCGCGTAAATCGATCAGATCCACGGGACTGCCAGCGATATCGGCCAAATCTCCTGAGAGTTGCCACAGCGAAACAGGGTCGACCTCGCCGGACAAGAGCACTGCCAGATCGACGTCGCTGTCAGGTCCCGCGGTGCCCTGTGCATGGCTACCGAACAGGTAAACCGCCAGCAGCCCAGGGAGATGGTGGTGCAGATGAGTCAGCAAGGCTTGAGTGTTCATGCTGCCTATCCTAGCCGCTCATCCTGAAATCGCCGCAATAATTTCCGGAATGTAAATGCAAAACAAAAAAAAGTCCCGCCC
>NZ_JBHFJB010000162.1:4231-22271 GCF_057334555.1 Pseudomonas sp. AGC41 | reverse complement strand
CCGGGCGGGGCTTTTGCGTTTCGGGTCAGGCCCACCCCTGTAGCCTTCCCCGAACCTTCTCCTCTTTTCAGCAACTCGAGGCCTTCTCGCAACCTCGGCGATGATCTTGGTCCGCTATGCGCAAGCGCGCCAGTGAACAGTTTTTTATATTCAGTAAAGATCTAAACAAATGGGCATTCATTCTTTTTCAAGCAATGAAAACCGGTGCACAGTTTGGGCTCATAAAACCAACCAGGAGCCGCACCATGAGCCTCAGACTCGGCGACATCGCCCCCGATTTCGAACAGGATTCCAGCGCCGGCAAGATTCGCTTCCATGAATGGCTCGGCGATAGCTGGGGCGTGTTGTTCTCCCATCCGGCGGATTTCACCCCGGTGTGCACCACCGAGCTGGGCCTTACCGCCAAGCTCAAAGACGAGTTCGCCAAGCGCGGCGTCAAGGCCATTGCCCTGTCGGTAGACCCAGTGGACTCGCACCACAAGTGGATCGAGGACATCAACGAAACCCAGAATGCCGTGGTCAATTTTCCGATCCTGGCCGACGCCGACCGCAAGGTATCCGACCTCTACGACCTGATCCACCCCAACGCCAGCGACACGTTGACCGTGCGTTCCTTGTTCGTGATCGACCCGAACAAGAAGATCCGCCTGACCATCACCTACCCGGCAAGTACCGGGCGCAACTTCAATGAAATCCTGCGGGTGATTGATTCCTTGCAGCTGACCGACAATTACAAGGTCGCCACGCCGGCCAACTGGCAGGACGGCGATGAAGTGGTGATCGTGCCGTCGCTCAAGGATGAAGAGGAACTCAAGCAGCGCTTTCCCAAAGGCTATCGCGCCGTCAAACCCTACCTGCGCCTGACGCCGCAGCCCAATCGCTGAGGCAAAATCAGAACCAGAACCTGAACCTGTGGGAGCGAGCCTGCTCGCGAAGGCGGCGGACCAGCCAATATTGAGTTGACTGACACACCGCTATCGCGAGCAGGCCCCCTCCCACAGTTGATCTTCTGTGCACCAAGGGTTTTGGCCGTTTCGACGGCCTTTTTTATTGCCTCGTGGAAAGCTAACCGTATATCTCTTAAACGAATAACCAAATGAATAAATATGATTTAAAGATATATGAATGCCCTGTTATGGTTTGCTCCATACAGCGAGATCGCCCACCGCGAATCGCACGTGAATTCAAGGAATGGTTGGCATGTTGGTTGTCTCGCTCGGCGGCAGTCCCAGCCAGCGCTCCCGATCAGGAGTGCTGCTGGAGCGCTCGCAACGTTGGTTGCAGCAGCAAGGTGTGGAGGTGGTGAGCTATCAGGTGCGTGATTTTCCCGCCGAGGATCTGCTCCATGCCCGCTTCGATAGCCCCAAGGTACTGGACCTGCTGGCCCAGATCGAAAACGCCGACGGCCTGGTGATCGCTACGCCTGTCTACAAGGCGTCTTTCTCCGGCGCGTTGAAGACGGTACTGGACCTGCTGCCCGAACGTGCCCTGGCCCATAAAGTGGTGTTGCCCATGGCGACAGGCGGCAGCATCGCCCACATGCTGGCGGTGGACTACGCCCTGAAGCCGGTGTTGTCGGCGCTCAAGGCCCAGGAAATGTTGCATGGGATTTTCGCCGAGGACAACCAGATCGCTTACGGCGAAGGCAGCGCCCAGGCGCAATTGGCGCCGGCCCTGCAGCAGCGCCTGGACGAGGCGCTTGAACAGTTCTACAGCGCCATGGCCCGACGGCCCAAGCCACTGGATCCCAGCGTATTGAACGAACGTCTGTTGAGTGCTCGCTGGAGCATCTGACGCGCTACATCCCTGATTCAACTCCACCTTACTCAGCCGTCAACGGCCAAGCAGGTGCAGCCAAAACCCCACAGCAAAAAGGAGAGGCGCCATGCGCACTGTCATTTTGCGTCGCGGGCTGGTCGCTCTGTTTGCTGCGGCTGTGTCCTTCGGCGCCATCACCCAGGCTCAGGCCGAAACCTTGCGGATCGGCTATCAAAAGTACGGCACGCTGGTGCTGCTCAAGGCCAAGGGCACCTTGGAAAAACGCCTCGCCGCTCAAGGCGTCGACGTGCAATGGACCGAATTCCCCGGCGGCCCGCAACTGCTGGAAGGTCTGAACGTCGGCTCGATCGATTTTGGCGTGACTGGCGAAACCCCGCCGGTGTTTGCCCAGGCGGCAGGCGCGGATCTGCTTTATGTCGCCTACGAGCCACCGGCGCCGAACAGCGAGGCGATCCTGGTGCCCAAGGGCTCGCCGATCCAGTCGGTGCAGGAGCTCAAGGGCAAGAAAGTCGCGCTGAACAAAGGCTCCAACGTCCACTACCTGCTGGTGCGCGCGCTGGAAGATGCCGGCCTGAAATATTCCGACATCCAGACGGTTTTCCTGCCGCCGGCGGATGCCCGCGCCGCGTTCGAGCGCGGCAGCGTGGACGCCTGGGTCATCTGGGATCCGTACCAGGCAGCCGCCGAACAACAGTTGCAGGCACGCACCCTGCGGGACGGCAAAGGCATCGTCGATAACCACCAGTTCTACCTCGCGACCAAACCTTACGCGCAAAAAAATCCCCAGGTCATCACGACGCTGGTGGAAGAGGTGCGTGCGGTAGGGGAGTGGTCCAAGGCCAACCCTGAAGACGTGACCCGGCAGGTCTCGCCGCTGCTCGGCCTGCCGGCGGACATCACCCTGACGTCGGTGAAACGCCAAGGCTACGGGGCACTGTTCCTGACGCCGGAGGTGGTCGCGGCGCAGCAGAAAATCGCCGACAGCTTCTATCAGCTCAAATTGATTCCCAAGCTCTTGAGCATCAAGGACGTGATCTGGACGCCGCCGGCGGCCGTTGCGAACGCGCAGTAATTCGACCCCTTAGGAGACCACTCCATGAGCCTCAATATTTTCTGGTTCCTGCCCACCCACGGCGACGGCCATTACCTTGGCACCGCTGAAGGCGCCCGCGCCGTCGATCATGGTTACCTGCAACAGATTGCCCAGGCGGCTGATCGGCTGGGTTTCGGCGGGGTGTTGATTCCTACCGGGCGTTCCTGCGAAGACTCCTGGCTGGTAGCCGCTTCGTTGATTCCGGTGACCCAGCGCCTGAAATTCCTGGTTGCCCTGCGCCCCGGGATCATTTCCCCGACGGTGGCGGCGCGTCAGGCCGCGACGCTGGATCGGCTGTCCGGCGGGCGCGCGCTGTTCAACCTGGTGACTGGCGGCGATCCGGACGAGCTGGCCGGTGACGGGCTGTTTCTGGGCCACGAGCAACGCTACCAGGCCTCGGTGGAATTCACTCGGATCTGGCGCCGGGTACTGGAAGGCGAGACCGTGGATTACGACGGTGAGCACATCAGTGTGAAGGGCGCCAAGCTGCTCTATCCGCCGATCCAGCAACCGCGTCCAGCACTGTATTTCGGCGGCTCGTCGGAAGCCGCCCAGGACCTGGCCGCCGAGCAGGTGGAAATGGTCCTGACATGGGGCGAGCCGCCCGCCGCCGTCGCGGAAAAAATCGCCCAGGTGCGGGCCAAGGCCGAGAAGCTTGGGCGCACCGTGCGTTTCGGCATTCGCCTGCATGTAATCGTGCGCGAAACCAACGCCGAAGCCTGGCAAGCGGCCGACCGCTTGATCTCGCACCTGGACGACGAAACCATCGCGCGCGCCCAGGCGTCCCTGGCGCGTTTCGACTCGGTGGGCCAGCAACGGATGGCCGCGTTGCACGGCGGCCGGCGCGACAAGTTGGAAGTCAGTCCCAACCTCTGGGCCGGCGTCGGCCTGGTGCGCGGCGGTGCCGGAACGGCGCTGGTGGGCGATGGCCCGACCGTGGCTGAGCGGGTCAAGGAATACGCCGACCTGGGTATCGACACGTTCATTTTCTCGGGTTATCCACACCTGGAAGAATCCTATCGGGTGGCGGAGCTGTTGTTCCCGCACCTCGATGTGGAGCGCCCGGAACCGCCGAAGAGCCAGGGTTATGTGAGCCCGTTCGGCGAAATGGTCGCCAACGATATCCTGCCCAAAGCTGCTTCGCAGAGCTGAGGCGGCCATGAAAAAACTTATCCACAACCTCGCGCCGTGGGCGGTGCCGCTGCTGTTGCTGGCGGTGTGGCAATTGTCGGTATCGGCCGGCTGGTTATCCACGCGGATCCTGCCGGCGCCGGTGGCGGTGATCGAGGCCGGAGTGAACCTGGGGCGCAGCGGTGAAATCTGGACGCACCTGGCCATCAGCGGCTGGCGCGCGGCGGTCGGTTTCCTGATTGGCGGCGGCATCGGCCTGACCCTGGGCTTTATCACCGGCCTGTCGAAGTGGGGCGAACGGCTGTTGGACAGCTCGGTGCAGATGGTGCGTAACGTGCCCCACCTGGCGCTGATTCCACTGGTGATCCTCTGGTTCGGTATCGACGAGTCGGCGAAGATTTTCCTGGTGGCGCTGGGCACGCTGTTTCCGATCTACCTCAACACCTACCACGGGATTCGTAATGTCGACCCGGCGCTGGTAGAGATGTCCCGCAGCTACGGTTTATCCGGCTTCAGCCTGTTTCGCCAGGTGATCCTGCCGGGCGCCTTGCCTTCGATCCTGGTGGGCGTGCGCTTTGCCCTGGGTTTCATGTGGTTGACGCTGATCGTCGCGGAAACCATCTCGGCCAGCTCCGGTATCGGTTATCTGGCGATGAATGCCCGCGAATTCCTGCAGACCGACGTAGTGGTGCTGGCGATTCTCCTGTACGCGGTGCTCGGCAAACTGGCCGACGTTGCTGCTCGCGGGCTTGAACGCGTCTGGCTGCGCTGGCATCCGGCCTATCAGGTGAACAAGGGAGGTGTCGCATGACCGCCCAACAACCGCCGCGCCTGCTGCGAGGTATCCCGCTGGCGGTGCGCAATCTGCAGAAGACCTTTGGTTCGCGCCAGGTGTTGCGTGACATCGACCTGCATATCCCGGCCGGGCAGTTCGTCGCGGTGGTCGGTCGTAGCGGCTGCGGCAAAAGTACCTTGCTGCGCTTGCTGGCCGGCCTCGATCAGCCCTCGGGCGGTGAGTTGCTGGCCGGTTCGGCATCGCTGAGCGCTGCACGGGAAGACACGCGCCTGATGTTCCAGGAGGCGCGTTTGCTGCCCTGGAAAAAAGTCATCGACAACGTCGGCCTCGGACTCAAGGGCGACTGGCGACCACAAGCGTTGAAGGCGCTGGATGCCGTGGGCCTGGCTGATCGTGCACACGAGTGGCCGGCGGCGTTGTCCGGCGGACAGAAACAGCGGGTGGCCCTGGCCCGGGCGTTGATCCATCAGCCCCGCTTGTTGTTGCTGGACGAACCTTTGGGGGCGCTCGATGCGTTGACCCGGATCGAAATGCAGCAATTGATCGAGCGGCTGTGGCAGCAACACGGCTTCACCGTGCTGCTGGTGACCCATGACGTCAGCGAAGCGGTGGCGATCGCCGATCGGGTGATCCTGATCGAAGACGGCCAGATCGGCCTCGACCTGGCCATCGACTTGCCGCGCCCGCGTGCTCGCGGCTCGCACCGGCTGGCGAGCCTGGAAACCGAAGTCCTCAACCGGGTGCTGTCCTTGCCCGGCCAACCGCCGGAACCCGAACCCGTTTCACCCTTGCCCACGCAACTGCGTTGGGCGCAATAACTTCATCCAGACAGGAACGACATCATGACTATCAAAGCCATCAACGTACGCAACCAGTTCAAAGGCACCATCAAGGAAATCGTCGAAGGCGACGTGCTGTCGGAAATCGACGTGCAGACTGCCTCGGGCATCGTCACCTCGGTCATCACCACCCGCTCGGTCAAAGAGCTGGAACTGGCGA
This sequence comes from Pseudomonas sp. AGC41, assembly GCF_057334555.1. NCBI lineage: Bacteria > Pseudomonadati > Pseudomonadota > Gammaproteobacteria > Pseudomonadales > Pseudomonadaceae > Pseudomonas > Pseudomonas sp. AGC41. The sequence continues at coordinate 16,473 of NZ_JBHFJB010000162.1, read as the reverse complement.
TTGGCAGCGAAGTGATTGCCTTCGTCAAATCCACCGAGGTGTCTATCGCCAAGTTGTGAACGATGCTTGACCCAGCCCCGGATGGCTTGAGCCCTTCGGGGCTTTTTCGTTCCTACGCTCTGCGGGGGAACGATTCAATCAGAGCGCTTGGGCAGAAACGGAGGAAGATAGAGCCCCAGATACGCATCGAACACGCGCATGCCTTCCTCGGCCATGCGCGGGGTGATCTGGCCGTGCTGGTGTACCGAGCGGGCGTAGACGCGGTCGCCCAGTTCCATGGCGAGGGCGAACACGTCGACATCGGTAGGCAAGGGCGGCAGTTGAAAATGCCGGGCGAAGACGGTGTGCATCAGCTCGCTCAGTTCCAGGTCATGCTGGCGGTCGGCCTGGGTGACTTCAGTCAGGCCATGCTGGGCCAGGATCAGTTGGCGAGCGGCGGCGTCCTCGCTGTAGATCACCAGCATTCGTTGCTCCACCAGCCGCGACAGATCGTGCCAATGGTTCAGCGCTGCATGATCGATCGGTGTTTGAAGGCAGGCGCGAAAGGCTGCATGGACGTCGGCGGTCAAGGCTTCGAGCAGGGCCGGGACGCTGGCGAAGAAATGATAGACGGAGGAGGGCGGGATCCCGGCGCGCTCGGCGACGCTGTAGATCGACAGGCTGGCCACGCCTTCGGCGGCGAGCAGCGTGCGGGCGGCATCGAGGATCGAGTCGATCCGGGCCTGGCTGCGGGCGCGGGGTTTGCGAGGGGTGGCGGTGCGTGTCATGAAGCTCTCCTGCGGGGCTGCCGGGCATTGTACGCAGAGCGGGAGGCTGGTCCATACCTGCACTTGTGAGGTGAAGAGCTTTTGTGGCGAGGAGCTTGCTCCCGCTGGGGTGCGGAGCAGCCCTCAAAGCAGCCAATGCAGTGATTCAGGTTTACCGCTTCAGTATCTTGGGGCCGCTGCGCAGCCCAGCGGGAGCAAGCTCCCTCGCCACGGGAACGGCAAAAAAAAACGCCGCGGCCCTGAAGGCCTGCGGCGTTGCTTTCTTCTACCGCAACCGCTTAAACGGTATGCAGGTACCAGTTGTACTCAAGGTCGGAGATGGAGTGTTCAAACTCTTCCAGCTCGCTTTCCTTGCAGGCCACGAAGATATCGATGTACTTGGGATCGATGTACTTGGCCATGACTTCGCTGTCGTCCAGTTCGCGCAGGGCATCGCGCAAGTTGTTCGGCAGGCTTTGCTCGTTCTGCTCGTAGCTGTTGCCTTCGACCGGCGCGCCGGGCTCGATCTTGTTGGTCAGGCCATGGTGCACGCCCGCCAGGACCGCCGCCATCAACAGGTACGGGTTGGCATCGGCGCCGGCGACACGGTGTTCCAGGCGTACGGCATCGGCGGAGCCGGTCGGTACGCGCAAGGCCACGGTGCGGTTGTCCAGGCCCCAGGTCGGCGAGTTCGGCACGTAGAACTGTGCGCCGAAACGACGGTAGGAGTTGACGTTCGGGCAGAGGAACGCCATCTGCGCGGGCAGGGTCTCGAGCACACCGCCGATCGCGTGACGCAGCGCGGCGTTCTGCTCGGGATCCTCGCTGGCAAAGATATTCTTGCCTTCTTTGTCCAGGATCGAGATGTGGACATGCAGGCCGTTGCCCGCCTGGCCTGGATACGGCTTGGCCATGAAGGTGGTGTCCATTTCATGGTCGTAGGCGATGTTCTTGATCAGCCGCTTGAGCAGTACCGCGTAGTCGCAAGCCTTGATCGGGTCGGCCACGTGGTGCAGGTTCACTTCGAACTGCGCCGGGGCACTTTCCTTGACGATGGCGTCGGCGGGAATGCCTTGCTCCTTGGCCCCTTCCAGGATGTCCTGGAGGCAGTCGACGTATTCGTCGAGGTCATCGATCAGGTAGACCTGTGTCGAGTGCGGGCGTTTGCCGGAGATTGGCGAGCGGGGCGGTTGTGGACGGCCGTTCACGTTCTCCTGGTCGATCAGGTAGAACTCCAGCTCGAATGCCGCGCAGATGGTCAGGCCCAGTTCATCGAACTTGGTCACGACCTGGCGCAGGACTTCACGAGGGTCGGCGAAGAACGGATCGCCTTCAAGCTCGTGCATGGTCATCAGCAGTTGCGCGGTGGGGCGCTTCTGCCAGGGTTCGTTGCTCAGAGTGCCGGGGATTGGATAGCAGATGCGGTCGGCATCGCCGATGTCCAGGCCCAGGCCGGTGCTTTCCACCGTCGAGCCATTGATATCCAGGGCAAATAGAGAGGCCGGCAGGTTGATGCCTTTCTCGTAAACCTTGTGGAGGCTGGTGCGTTCGATGCGCTTGCCGCGCACCACACCATTCATATCCGCAATCAGAAGGTCAACGTACAGAACCTCAGGATGTTCCTTAAGGAACGCGTTCGCTTCGTTAAGCTGAACGGCACGCGGGGGTACCGACATGATGCAACACCTTTGTTGTTAAAAATATCAATCATTGATCTCTTCGAAAGCCAGTCAACCCGAACGGCATGCCGAAGTCAAGCAGGGCCTTTTTTGCCCTAAAAAAGCACCTGCAGGGCTTTTTTGAGGCAATTTGGGGCGTTTTTTTCCCTTTGAGGGGCTTGCCCCCCGCAGGCTTGAGCGGGCCGTGTTGTATTTTTTACGGGGGTGTTGTGTAAAAAAATGAACAAGGCTAAGCTCGATTCAAACCCATAACAGCAATAATACCGGGGTGCTTCATGTCTCGCCTGCCGTTAATCGGCATCACCACCTGCTCCAGGCAGATCGGTCTGCATGCGTATCACACCACTGGCGACAAATATGCGCGGGCTGTCGCAACGGCCGCCAAGGGCTTGCCGGTGCTGATCGCATCCCTGGCGGATCTGTTCTCCCCGTCCGATATTCTGGACGCCCTGGACGGTATTCTTTTTACCGGCTCCCCTTCCAATGTAGAACCTTTTCACTACCAGGGCCCGGCCAGTGCGCCAGGCACCGCTCATGATCCTGCACGGGACGCCATTACCCTGCCGCTGATCCGCGCGGCGGTGGACGCGGGCGTTCCGGTGCTGGGCATCTGTCGCGGTTTCCAGGAAATGAACGTTGCCTTTGGCGGTAGCCTGCATCAGAAAGTTCACGAAGTCGGAACCTTCATCGATCATCGTGAAGACGACACCCAGCCGGTAGAGGTCCAATATGGTCCTGCCCATGCCGTGCATGTCCAGCCTGGCGGTATCCTCGCGTCTTTGGGGCTGCCGTCGCAGATCGAGGTCAACTCGATCCACAGCCAGGGCATCGAGCGCCTGGCCTCGGGGCTGCGGGCCGAAGCGCTGGCGCCGGATGGCTTGATCGAAGCCGTCTCGGCGGTACAAGGCAAGGCTTTTGCTTTAGGAGTGCAATGGCACCCTGAATGGGCAGTAGGCTCCAACCCGCACTACCTTGCGATTTTCCAGGCATTTGGCGATGCCTGCCGAGCAAGGGCAACACAACGCGACGCCGATGCGTCAAACAACGCCTGACGACTAATAGCAGTCAGGAAACTCACGCCTAGAGGCATTTATGAGTAACAACCTCGACCAGCTCACCGATTGGTTGAAAGACCACAAGATCACAGAAGTCGAATGCATGATTGGCGACCTGACCGGCATTACCCGGGGCAAGATCTCGCCGACCAACAAGTTCATCGCCGAAAAAGGCATGCGCCTGCCCGAGAGCGTTCTGCTCCAGACCGTGACGGGCGACTATGTCGAAGACGACATCTATTACGAACTGCTCGACCCCGCCGACATCGACATGATCTGCCGCCCGGACGAAAACGCAGTCTTCCTGGTGCCCTGGGCCATCGAGCCCACCGCCCAGGTGATCCACGACTCCTACGACAAGCAAGGCAACCCCATCGAGCTGTCACCGCGCAACGTACTGAAGAAGGTGCTCAAGCTGTACGCTGACAAGGGCTGGCAGCCAATTGTCGCGCCGGAGATGGAGTTCTACCTGACCAAGCGCAGCGACGACCCGGACTTTCCGCTGCAACCGCCTATCGGCCGTTCCGGTCGCCCGGAAACCGGTCGCCAGTCTTTCTCGATCGAAGCGGCGAACGAATTCGACCCGTTGTTCGAGGACGTCTATGACTGGTGCGAATTGCAGGAACTGGACCTCGACACCCTGATTCACGAAGACGGCACCGCGCAGATGGAAATCAACTTCCGTCACGGTGACGCGCTGTCCCTGGCCGACCAGATCCTGGTGTTCAAGCGCACCATGCGCGAGGCGGCGCTCAAGCACGATGTGGCCGCCACCTTCATGGCCAAGCCCATGACTGGCGAGCCGGGCAGTGCGATGCACTTGCACCAGAGCATCATCGACAAGGAAACCGGCAAGAACGTCTTCTCCAACGAAGACGGGACCATGAGCGAACTGTTCCTGCATCACATCGGTGGCCTGCAGAAATTCATCCCCGAGCTGCTGCCGCTGTTCGCCCCCAACGTCAACTCGTTCCGTCGCTTCCTGCCCGATACCTCGGCGCCGGTGAACGTCGAATGGGGCGAAGAAAACCGCACCGTGGGCTTGCGGGTTCCGGACGCCGGGCCGCAGAACCGCCGCGTGGAAAACCGCTTGCCGGGCGCCGACGCCAACCCGTACCTGGCGATTGCCGCCAGCCTGCTGTGCGGCTACATCGGCATGGTCGAGGGCATCGACCCGAGCGCACCGGTAGTCGGCCGTGGTTATGAACGCCGGAACCTGCGTTTGCCGCTGACCATCGAAGATGCCCTGGAGCGCATGGAAAACAGCTCCACCATCGAGAAGTACCTGGGCAAGAAATTCATCACGGGCTACGTCGCGGTCAAGCGGGCCGAGCATGAAAACTTCAAGCGCGTCATCAGTTCGTGGGAGCGGGAATTCCTGCTCTTTGCCGTCTGATGCGCCGGGCGGGGCCGCCGAAAGCCCCGCCCCCAATGGAATAAAAGGAGAATCCGCATGACCCGCAACAACCCGCAAACCCGTGAATGGCAGGCCCTGAGCAGCGATCACCATCTGGCACCGTTCAGCGACTTCAAACAGCTCAAAGAGAAAGGCCCGCGCATCATCACCCACGCCAAGGGCGTGTACCTCTGGGACAGTGAAGGCAACAAGATCCTCGACGGCATGGCCGGCCTCTGGTGCGTGGCCGTCGGCTACGGGCGCGAAGAGCTGGCGGACGCCGCCAGCCAACAGATGCGCGAGCTGCCGTACTACAATCTGTTCTTCCAGACCGCCCACCCGCCGGTGCTGGAACTGTCCAAGGCCATCGCCGACATCGCCCCGCAAGGTATGAACCACGTGTTCTTCACCGGCTCCGGCTCCGAAGGCAACGACACCATGCTGCGTATGGTTCGCCACTATTGGGCGATCAAAGGGCAGCCGAACAAGAAAGTCATCATCAGTCGCAAGAACGGTTATCACGGTTCGACCGTGGCCGGCGCGAGCCTGGGTGGAATGACCTACATGCATGAGCAGGGCGACCTGCCGATCCCGGGTATTGTCCACATCGCCCAGCCGTACTGGTTTGGCGAAGGCGGCGACATGAGCCCCGAAGAGTTCGGCATCTGGGCCGCCAATCAGCTGGAAGAAAAGATCCTCGAGATTGGCGTCGACAACGTCGGTGCGTTCATTGCCGAGCCGATCCAGGGCGCCGGCGGCGTGATCGTGCCGCCGGACAGCTACTGGCCGCGCATGAAGGAAATCCTCGCCAAATACGACATCCTGTTCGTGGCCGACGAGGTCATCTGCGGTTTTGGCCGCACCGGTGAGTGGTTCGGTACCGATCATTACGGGTTGAAACCGCACATGATGACCATTGCCAAGGGCCTGACCTCGGGTTACATCCCCATGGGCGGCCTGATCGTGCGCGACGATGTGGTCGCGGTGCTCAACGAAGGCGGTGACTTCAACCACGGCTTCACCTACTCCGGTCACCCGGTGGCCGCTGCGGTGGCCTTGGAAAACATCCGCATCCTGCGCGAAGAAAAGATCATCGAGCGCGTCCACAGCGAAACGGCACCTTATTTGCAGCAGCGCCTGCGGGAACTGAACGATCATCCGCTGGTAGGTGAAGTGCGCGGCGTCGGTTTACTCGGCGCGATCGAACTGGTCCAGGACAAGGCCACGCGCAAACGCTACGAAGGCAAGGGCGTGGGCATGATCTGCCGGCAGTTCTGCTTCGATAACGGGCTGATCATGCGCGCGGTGGGCGACACGATGATCATTGCGCCGCCGCTGGTGATCAGCAAGGCCGAGATCGATGAGCTGGTAGCCAAGGCGCGGCAATGCCTGGACCTGACGCTCGGTGCCCTGCAAGGCTAAGTGCTAGGCTCTGTGCGAGGTGCCGAGATGGGCCTCGCCCGGTGTGAATAAAGGCTGGGCTTGTGTTGAAAGCCTGCCGTGTAACTTGCCAGACTACCGCCTGTTCAAGTTGCCCGCGAACCGGCTACTGAACTGTGGCTTAGAAGAATAACTGGAGCATTTTTTCATGAAGGCATTAGGTATGAAGATAGCTGGCAAGACCCTCCTCGCCATGTCCCTGATGGGCATGATGGCGGGTGCCGTCCAGGCGGACGACAAAGTGCTGCACGTCTACAACTGGTCGGACTACATCGCGCCGGACACGGTTGCCAAGTTTGAAAAAGAGACGGGCATCAAGGTCGTCTACGACGTCTTCGACAGCAACGAGACCCTGGAGGCCAAGCTGCTGGCGGGCAAATCCGGCTATGACGTCGTCGTGCCGTCGAACAACTTCCTCGCCAAGCAGATCAAGGCCGGTGTCTATCAGGAGCTGGACAAGTCCAAGCTGCCGAACTGGAAAAACCTCGACACCGACCTGCTCAAGGCCGTCGGCGACGCCAGCGATCAGGGCAACAAACACGCCTTCCCGTACATGTGGGGCACCATCGGCATCGGTTACAACCCGGAGAAGGTCAAGGCCGCGTTGGGCGTCGACAAGATCGATTCCTGGGACACCCTGCTCAAGCCCGAGAACATCGCCAAGCTCAAGAGCTGCGGCGTGAGCTTCCTCGACTCGCCGACCGAAATGATTCCGGTGGCCCTGCACTACCTTGGCTACCCGACCGACAGCCAGGACAAGAAGCAGCTGGCCGAGGCTGAAGCACTGTTCCTCAAGCTGCGTCCATCGATCGGCTACTTCCACTCTTCCAAGTACATCTCGGACCTGGCCAACGGCAACATCTGCGTGGCCGTGGGTTACTCCGGTGATATCGAACAGTCCAAGAGCCGTGCTGCCGAGGCTGGCGGCAAGGTGAAAGTGGCCTACACCATTCCGAAGGAAGGTGCCGGTTCGTTCTACGACATGGTCGCCATTCCCAAGGATGCCGAAAACGTCGAAGCCGCCTACAAGTGGATGAACTTCATCATGCAGCCGGAAATCATGGCGGAGATCACCGATAACGTGCGTTTCCCTAACGGCAACAAGGCCGCCACCCCGCTGGTGGACAAGGAAATTTCCGGTGACCCGAGCATTTATCCATCGGACGAAGTGAAGGCCAAGCTGTACGCCATCAGCGACCTGCCGCCTGCGACCCAGCGGCTGCTGACCCGCAGCTGGACCAAGATCAAATCCGGTAAGTAAGCCGGCTTGTAGCAATTTCCTGTTGTCGACGTCCTCACGGCGGCGGCAACAGGAGCAATTAAATAACTAAAAGTTTTGCTGGATCGGTTTATCGAGGGTAAGTTGCGCGCCGGTTTTGTTGCAGGGCACATCGTTGCTCGGTAACGGGGGCAACTTGGGCCCAACTATTTAAGAGGACCTCCACGTGCCTGTCTTTTCTTTGTTACGCAACGCCTTGCTGGTCGGTGCCGGCCTGACGCTCGCCGTCGGTGTCCAGGCCGCCTCCACCGTGCATATTTATAACTGGTCGGACTACATCGGCAAATCCACCCTGGCGGATTTCGAGAAAGCCACCGGGATCAAGCCGGTCTACGACGTGTTCGATTCCAACGAAACCCTGGAAGGCAAGTTGCTGGCCGGGCGTACCGGTTACGACGTGGTCGTGCCGTCCAACCACTTCCTGGGCAAGCAGATCAAGGCCGGGGCGTTCCAGAAACTCGACAAGGCGCAATTGCCCAACTACGCCAACCTTGACCCCGTGCTGCTCAAGCGCCTGGAAAAAAACGACCCGGGCAACCAGTACGCCGTGCCTTACCTGTGGGGCACCAACGGCATCGGCTACAACGTCGAGAAGATCAAGGCGGTATTGGGCGTCGAGAAGATCGACTCCTGGGCCATGCTGTTCGAACCGGAAAACATCAAGAAGCTCTCCAGCTGCGGCGTTTCGTTCCTCGACTCGGGCGACGAAATGATTCCGGCCATGCTCAATTATCTGGGCCTGGACCCCAACAGCCAGAACCCCGAAGACTACAAGAAGGCCGAGGCCCAGCTCCTCAAGATCCGGCCTTACGTGACCTACTTCAATTCCTCCAAGTACATTTCCGACCTGGCCAACGGCGAGATCTGCGTGGCCGCCGGTTTCTCCGGGGACATTTTCCAGGCCCGCGAACGTGCCAGCGAGGCCGGCAAGGGCGTCGATATCGCCTACGTGATTCCCAAGGAAGGCGGCAACCTCTGGTTCGACATGCTGGCGATCCCGCGCGACGCCAGCAACGCCAAGGAGGCCCACGCGTTCATCAATTATCTGCTCAAGCCTGAGGTCATCGCCCAGGTCAGCGACGTCGTCGGTTACGCCAACCCGAACCCGAAGGCTGGCGAACTGATGAGCCAGGACGTACGCACCGACGAAGCGGTCTACCCACCGCAAGCGGTCGTCGACAAGCTCTACGTCAACTCCGAGTTGCCGCCCAAGATCCAACGACTCATGACCCGCAGCTGGACCAAGGTCAAGTCGGGTAAATAGCGTCAAGCGCTCTAACTTTTCCAAGGTTCGCCCACCTGGGGCGAGCTGCAAATTTTGTGGGAGTTTCGTAAATGGCAGTTGCCTCCGGCGCCTATAAGAAAGCCCTCGAGGGCGACCAGACACCCAAGCAGGTGCTGGTCAAGATCGACCGGGTCACGAAGAAGTTCGACGAGACGATTGCCGTGGACGATGTGTCCCTGGAAATCAAGAAAGGCGAGATCTTCGCCTTGCTCGGCGGTTCGGGATCAGGCAAATCCACTTTGCTGCGCATGCTGGCAGGTTTCGAGCGGCCCACGGAGGGGCGGATTTTCCTCGATGGCGTGGACATCACCGACATGCCGCCCTATGAGCGGCCGATCAACATGATGTTCCAGTCCTACGCCTTGTTCCCTCACATGACGGTGGCGCAGAACATCGCCTTCGGCCTGCAACAGGACAAGATCCCGAAAGCCGAGGTCGATGCCCGCGTGGCCGAGATGCTCAAGCTCGTACAGATGAGCCAGTACGCCAAGCGCAAGCCGCACCAGCTCTCCGGCGGCCAGCGCCAGCGGGTGGCGCTGGCTCGTTCCCTGGCCAAGCGGCCGAAGCTGCTGCTGCTCGACGAGCCGATGGGCGCCCTGGACAAGAAGCTGCGCTCGCAGATGCAACTTGAGCTGGTGGAGATCATCGAGCGGGTCGGCGTGACCTGTGTGATGGTGACCCACGATCAGGAAGAGGCCATGACCATGGCCGAGCGCATTGCGATCATGCACCTGGGCTGGATTGCCCAGATCGGCAGCCCGATCGACATCTACGAAACCCCGACCAGCCGCCTGGTCTGCGAGTTCATCGGCAACGTCAACATCTTCGAGACCGAAGTGGTGGACGACGCCGAGGGCCATGCGGTGCTGACCTGCAAGGATCTTGATCGCAATATCTACGTCGGCCACGGCATCAGCACCTCGGTGCAGGACAAGGCCGTGACCTACGCCATTCGCCCGGAAAAACTGCTGGTTACCTCCGAGCAGCCGACCTGCGAGCACAACTGGTCCAGCGGCAAGGTCCATGACATTGCCTACCTGGGCGGCCACTCGGTGTTCTACGTCGAATTGCCAAGCGGCAAACTGGTGCAATCGTTCGTCGCCAATGCCGAACGCCGTGGCCAGCGTCCGACCTGGGGCGACCAGGTGTTCGTCTGGTGGGAAGACGACAGCGGCGTGGTGCTTCGCTCATGAACATGCGCAAGCTCAAACGCCGACTCGCTCGAATAATGCCCGGTGGCCGTCAACTGGTCATCGGGGTGCCCTTCATCTGGCTGTTCCTGTTCTTCATGCTGCCGTTCTTCATCGTCCTGAAGATCAGCTTCGCCGAAGCCGACGTGGCCATCCCGCCGTACACCGAGATCTACAGCTACGTTGACCAGAAGCTGCAAGTGCTGCTCAATCTCGCCAACTACGCGATGCTCAGCGAGGACGAACTGTACATCGCCGCCTATCTCGGCTCGCTGAAGATGGCCCTGATCAGCACCGTGCTGTGCCTGCTGATCGGCTACCCGATGGCCTACGGCATTGCCAACGCCCGTAAGGAGATGCAGACGGTGCTGGTGCTGCTGATCATGATGCCGACCTGGACCGCGATCCTGATCCGCGTCTACGCGTGGATGGGCATCCTCAGCAACAACGGCTTGCTCAACGGTTTCCTGATGAGCATGGGCTGGATCAGCGAGCCTCTGCAGATTCTCAATACCAACCTGGCGGTGTATATCGGGGTCGTCTACTCCTACCTGCCGTTCATGATCCTGCCGTTGTACGCCAACCTGGTCAAACACGACCCGAGCCTTTTGGAAGCCGCGTCCGACCTGGGTTCGAGCACGTTCAACAGCTTCTGGAAAATCACCGTGCCGCTGTCCAAGAACGGCATCGTCGCCGGCTGCATGCTGGTGTTCATCCCGGTAGTGGGTGAGTTCGTGATCCCGGAACTGCTGGGCGGCCCGGAAACCCTGATGATCGGCAAAGTGCTGTGGCAGGAATTCTTCAACAACCGTGACTGGCCGGTGGCATCCGCCCTGGCGGTGGTGATGCTGGCGATCCTGATCGTGCCCATCATCCTGTTCAACCGCAGTCAGGCCAAGGAAATGGAGGGCAAGGAATGAAGCGCTTCAGTTTTTCAAGCCTGATGCTGGTGCTGGGTTTGCTGTTCATCTACGCGCCGATGCTGATCCTGGTGATCTTTTCGTTCAACGCCTCGAAACTGGTAACCGTGTGGGGCGGCTGGTCGGTCAAGTGGTACGTCGGCCTGCTGGACAACTCGCAGCTGATGGGTTCGGTGGTGCGCTCGCTGGAGATCGCCTGCTACACCGCGATCGCCGCGGTGGCGCTGGGTACGCTGGCGGCCTTCGTGCTGACCCGTATCACCCACTTCAAGGGCCGCACGTTGTTCGGCGGCCTGGTCACCGCGCCGTTGGTGATGCCGGAAGTGATCACCGGCCTGTCGCTGTTGCTGCTGTTCGTGGCGATGGCGCAGATGATCGGCTGGCCACAGGAGCGTGGCATCGTCACGATCTGGATCGCCCATACGACGTTCTGCGCGGCCTACGTGGCGGTGGTGGTCTCGGCGCGCTTGCGTGAGCTGGACCTGTCCATCGAAGAGGCCGCCATGGACCTCGGTGCGCGGCCGTGGAAGGTGTTCTTTTTGATCACCATCCCGATGATCGCGCCATCGCTGGCGGCGGGCGCGATGATGTCGTTCGCGTTGTCCCTCGACGACCTGGTGCTGGCAAGCTTCGTCTCCGGTCCTGGCTCGACGACGTTGCCGATGGAAGTCTTCTCGGCGGTACGCCTGGGGGTCAAGCCGGAAATCAACGCGGTGGCGAGCCTGATCCTGCTGGCGGTGTCGCTGGTGACCTTCCTGGTCTGGTACTTCAGCCGCCGCGCCGAAGAAAACCGCAAACGAGCGATCCAGCAAGCCATCGAGGAAAGCGCCGCCGATTCCTGGAAACAACCGCAGGTGCGCCGGCCCGAGACCACTTCAGCCTGACTGAGGAGCGGGACCATGTGGGAGCGAGCTTGCTCGCGAAAGCGGTGCGGCAGTCGATGCAGGTGTTGACTGTCAGTCCGCCGTCGTCAGATCGCCGCCTGGAGCAAGCTCGCTCCCACAGGTTTCGTGTCGCTCACAGATCACTGGTCTGGCGAAAATCCCTATGGGAGCGAGCCTGCACCGGGCGGCAATTCGGCGACGGCGGTGGGCAGGCTATTTTCTTCTCACTTCTTCAGTGCGTCATGCGCCTCCAGCGCTCGCAACGAATAAATGTAAGCCGCGCCGGCATTCAGCGAAACGGCGGTGGCCAGGGTCGCGGCGATTTCTTCGCGAGTAGCGCCGGCCTTGATGGCTGCATCGGTGTGCCC
>NZ_JBHFJB010000162.1:1386-4211 GCF_057334555.1 Pseudomonas sp. AGC41 | reverse complement strand
GTGCACGCCGATGCAGCCGTCACAGCGAGTGGTGATCGCCACGGCGATGGAAATAAGTTCGCGGGTCTTGGCGTCGAGCACGTTGTTCTCGGCGGCAGCCTCATCCAAGGCCATGTAGGCCTTGACCATTTTCGGATTGCTTTTCCCCAGGGCGCCAAAGGCGCTTTTGATGGTGGGCAGCAGCTCGGACCAGTTATTGAACATTGCATGGACTCCATTGAAATAAACGGGTTTTGGCCCCTGTAGTCTTGACCACCGATGGCAATCGAGCCTGCTGAGGGCCAAGAAAAGATTCAGGGCTGCGCCCTGGCGGGCAACAGTTTCAAGGTGCCGCGGGTGTTGGCCGTGACTTCTTCCTCGGCCAGGTGCGCCTGATGGTAAAGCCCTTCGACGTAGGCTTCGGCCTGGTCTTCATAGTGCTTGTCGAACGGTACGCCGCTCTGGCCGACCGGGTTGATGGTGACGCTGTGGGTCGGGTCGGCAAAGTCGATGATGCGCCGGGTGGAGGGGCCGTAGGTCACCGGCCACGGCGCCGGGCCGATTCTGGCCGAGAGGTTGTTGGGCACTTCATGGGTGCCGGGCGCCGCGAACGGGCCGACATTGAAGATCCGATCCAGCGGTTTCTGCTGGCCCAACGGATGCCCGTGGGTCAGGGTGTGGGCCTTGCCCCATTGCCATTGGCTGGCGTCCTCGCCCAAGGTGGCCTTCAGGTGCACCAGGCTTTTGTTCCAGGCCTTGATCACCGTATCGGTACGGGTTTCGGTGCCCAATGTCGAGCGGTCGTCCCACCACGGCGAGTCCTTTGCGGCGGCCAGGCGCGGCAGCGCAGCGTCGATCACCCGGGTCGACAGTGCCGTTTCGAAAAAGCCGTCGCCCAGTTCATCGCGCAGGGCGGCGTCGGCCAGGTTGAACAGGAACTGGTTGAACAGCGTGGCGCTGATGGAGTCCAGCGGGTAGTCGCCCTTCCATTCGGCCAGTTGTTCGACCCACTTGCGCTCCTGCGGGTCGCTGACCGCTTCGCGCAGTATCGGCAATAGCGGTGCAAGCAGGCGCGGGCCATAGGCAGTGGTGGTGCCCAGTTGCAGCTTCTGGGTGGTCTGGATATCCCATTTGGCCTGTTTCTCGCTCAACTGCCGATCCAGCTCCTGGCCCCGGTCGGCAAGGTTGTAATAACCGGGAATCTCGATTCCACTGGCCGGCACCGGCTGGAAATTTGCCGAGAGCACGTAGCCCCTGGCCGGGTTCTCTTCCTGGGGATTGCTGGTGAAAGGCTCGAAGCCCAATTTTTCCGCTTCAGCGCTACCGCCATCGAGAATGAAACCGGGCTTCACACCCTCCGCACGCTTGGGCAGTTGCGCCGCGGCCCACCAGCCGATATCGCCCTTGGCGTTGGCCCAGACCACATTCAGGCCCGGCGCATGGATCCGGGCCGACGCGCTGCGAGCCTTGGCGAGGGTGTCGGCGCGGTTGAGCTGGTAGAAAGCTTCGAGGATCGGGTTGCGGGTTTCCAGGAACCCCCACCACATGGCGATCGGCGTCTTGCCGGCATTGGCGCCGAGGGCATCGTTGACGATCGGGCCATGGGGCGACTGGCGCAGCACAAGGGTCTCGGGTGCCTGGCCTTTGACGGCGATCTGCTGTTCGCTGCGGGTCATGTCCACCCATTGGTCGCGATACCAGACCTGTTCGGGGTTGTCCGGGTTGATCTTCTCGGCGATCAGGTCCAGGTCGTCGTTCTGGAACATGGTGATGCTCCAGCCGAAATCCTTGTTCATGCCCAGCGTCGCAAAGGGCACCAGCGCCTGGTATTGGCCGTAGAGCTCAAAACCCGGCGCCGAAAGGTGCGCCTCGTACCACACCGACGGCGCGGAAAAACGGATATGCGGGTCGCCCGCCAGCAAGGGCTTGCCGCTGTGGGTGCGGCTGCCGGAAACCGCCCAGGCGTTGCTGCCCTCGAACTGCGGCAGGCCATTTTCGGCCAGGGCCTGTTCGCTCAGGCGGGCCAGGGCATTGAAGTCTTGCCAGTCATTTTTGGTCAGGGCAGGAGCGCTTGTGGGATCTTTTTGAAGGACGCCCTGAGGCTGCCAATCGAGGTCGAAGATCTTCAGGTACTCGGCACCCAGTTTGTCGCGTATGTAAGTCAGCAGCGGCTCGGTGCGAAAGGCGGCGGCGAAGCTGTACGCCATGTAACCGATGATGCTGGCGGTGTCTTCAGCGGTGAAGGGCCGCTTGGGAATGCCCAGCACATCGAACTCCAGCGGCCGGGTGTGGGTTTGCTGATAAGTATTGATGCCATCCAGATACGCCTGCGTCGCGATCCAGGCCGGCGATTGGTGATCTTGCTCGGCGACATAACGGGCGGCTCGCTCGCGAATGCGCAGGCTGCGCATCAGCTTGTCGGTGTCGAGCAGCTTCGGCCCGAGAATCTCCGCCAGCTCGCCACGGGCGAGGCGGCGCATCAATTCCATCTGGAACAGTCGATCCTGAGCGTGGACATAACCCAGGGCGCGGTACAGGTCGGTTTCGTTCTCGGCGCGGATATGCGGCACCCCGCGCTCGTCATAGCGCACCGTCACCGAGCCTTGCAGCCCCTGCAGCTGCACGGTGCCCTGGCGGGTGGGCTGCTTGCTGTAGAGATAGCCGCCCGCGACGATGATTGCGGTGACGATCAGCGACAGGAAAGCGACGAGCAGGCGTTTCATGGTCATTCCTTATGCGAGTGGCAGCGGTCCCGTTGATTCCCTGTTTAACACGCGAGCGCTTCCTGGCGCATCGTTGCGCGGAAGGTTTTTTCCCAACCCGAGCGAATCCCCAGTGGGGGGGGG
>NZ_JBHFJB010000162.1:0-1366 GCF_057334555.1 Pseudomonas sp. AGC41 | reverse complement strand
GGGGGGGCGGTCAGAGCGTGTCGCGAGGGCTGGCGCAGGGACTTCCTGCGGCCAGCGTGGAAGGATGCCGGACCACCGACGATGCGATGTGGAACCGCTGGCCGGTGATCTACCACCCAATGGCGCCACCTCATTCAAGGTTGACCGCCCATGTCCCGATCACTTGCATCTTCGCCGGCTCTGCGATCCATTCCCAAAGGTTTGTCCATGCTGGCCCTGGGGACCTTGCTGTACGGGTGCCAGCATCTCGAACCGCAGTTGACCATCGGCGACCGTTTCGCCAATGAGCCTTACCGCGCGCAGCTGCGTTGGCTTGAACCGGCACCCACGGACACGATCATCGAGATTGGCGAGTCATCCCCGCAAAGCGGCGGCAGCCTGTGGGCGCGCATGCGCCAGGGGTTTTCCTTGCAGACCAGAGCCCAGGGCGTGGCGCGTATCGACGAGCAGCGTCGCTGGTTGATGGAGCGTCCGGCTTTTCTTACCCAGACCGGCCGCGCCGGTAGCCGTTACCTGCACTTCATCGTCGGCGAACTGAACAAGCGCAACATGCCTTTGGAGCTGGCTTTGCTGCCGGCGATCGAAAGCGGGTTCAATCCCAATGCGCGTTCGCCTGCCCAGGCGTTGGGGCTCTGGCAGTTCATTCCCGCCACCGGACGCCGTTACCAATTGCAGCAGCACGGTGACTACGATGAGCGCCGGGATATTCCGTCCTCCACCCGGGCTGCCCTGGATTACTTGTCTTACTTGCACGATTACTTCGACGGCGACTGGCTGCTGGCGCTGGCTGCCTACAACGCCGGGGAAGGGCGGGTACGCGACGCCATCACGCGTAACCGCGCCCGTGGCCTGGCGACCAATTACTGGAACCTGTCGCTGCCCGGCGAGACCCAGAATTACGTGCCGCGGCTGCTGGCTTTGTCGCAACTGGTCAACACTCCCGCAGATTACGGCGTGAGCCTGACCCCCATTGCCGACCAGCCGTACTTCCAGATGGTCGCCTTGGCGCAGCCGGTGGACCTGGCGCAGCTGGCGCAGTTGTCGGGGGTGCATGAGCGGGAGTTGCGCATGCTCAACCCGGCCGGCCGTGACCGCGTAAGAGGGCGTTTGCTGATGCCGGTGGAAGCATCGCGCAAGTTGCTGGCGCAACCGGAGATGATCGCCAAGGCGGCGTCGCCCCGGGTCGGCGATGGCGAAGAGCAAGTGGTCGCTTCGCCAGATACGGTCGAGCCGCAGGTGGCCGAGGCGGCAGTGCCACCTGGGGTGTGAGCGCACTGATGCAAAAAAGATTCGCTTGTCGATATCTAACCCGTGGCGAGGGAGCTTGCTCCCGCTTGGGTGCGTAGCGCCCGTCAGACAAATGGGA
>NZ_JBHFJB010000161.1:8405-16059 GCF_057334555.1 Pseudomonas sp. AGC41 | reverse complement strand
CCAGTGAGCGATCCTGGACCGAGGTTTTGCCCCAGGCATCGGCAGCGGCATGGGCGGCGTCGAGGGCCTTGTCGATGTCGGCGGCACTGGAGCGCGGAAACTCGCCGATGACTTCGCCGTTGACCGGCGACGTGTTGGTGAAGTACTCAGCGTGGACCGGCGGAACGAATTCGCCGCCGATGAAATTGCCATAGCGCGGTTTGAAGGAAACGACGGCGCCTGGGGTTCCGGGTTGTGCGTAGATCATGATGGGCCTCTGCCTGGTCGATGCCTGTCGCGGGACAGGCGATAGGCCGATGGTAGAGAGCCCCACGCGGTGGACGAATGCGTCATTGGCAGGGGGCGCTCTCGTTATTTGGTCGTAGGTTTGTGGGGGGGGGGGGGGGGGGGGAGGCGGCGGATCAGCAACATCAATGCAAGATGTTCTGGCCCCTTCGCCCCCCCCCCCCCTCCCACAGGTTCTACATCTGCCAAAACTGTTTCAGCGCTTGGCCACCAACTCTTTCGGCAACTTGAACGTCCAGAGCATGCCGCCCTGGTTGAAGTCCTTCACGCGCTTGGCCACTTCGCCGCCCCACAGCGGTACCGCGCCGCCCCAGCCGGAGACCACCGAGACGTACTGCTCGCCGTCCATCTCCCAGGTAATCGGCGAGCCAAGCACGCCGGAACCGGTCTGGAATTCCCAGACTTTTTCCCCGGTCTTCGCGTTGAAGGCTTGCAGGAAACCCTCAGGCGTACCGGTGAACACCAAGTTGCCCTTGGTGGTCAGCACCCCGCCCCACAGCGGCGCGAAATTCTTGTGGCGCCAGACTTCCTTGCCGGTCTTCGGGTCGATGGCCCGCAGCACACCGATGTAATCCTCGTTCAGCGGCTTGATGGTGAACCCGGCGCCGAGGAACGCCGCGCCTTTCTTGTAGGCGATGCCCTCGTTCCAGATGTCCATGCCCCACTCGTTGGACGGCACGTAGAACAGACCGGTGTCCTGGTTATAGGCCATCGGCATCCAGTTTTTCGCGCCGAGGAATGCCGGGGCAACAAACACCGAACTGCCCTTGGCTTCGCTGCCCGGTGCGCCCGGGCGGCTGGTGTCTACGTAGATCGGACGCCCGTCCTTGTCCAGGCCGGAGGCCCAGGTGATCTTGTCGACGAACGGGAAACCACGGATGAACTTGCCATTGGTGCGGTCGAGCACGTAGAAGAAACCGTTACGGTCGGCCGTCGCCGCCGCCTTGATGTCCTTGCCACCGTCCTTGTAGTTGAACGAGATCAGCTCATTGACGCCGTCGTAGTCCCAGCCGTCGTGCGGCGTGCTCTGGAAGTGCCACTTGATGGTGCCGTCGTCCGGGTTCAGCGCCAGGCGCGACGAGGAATAGAGGTTGTCGCCAGGGCGCAGGTGTGAGTTCCACGGGGCCGGGTTGCCGGTACCGAACAATAGGAGATTGGTTTCCGGATCGTAGTAACCGCCCAGCCAAGGCGCGGCACCGCCGGTTTTCCACAGATCGCCAGGCCAGGTCTTGCCGGCCTCGCCGCCGGAGATACCATTCTCCACGGCCTTGCCGTTCTTGTAGACGTAGCCCATGTGGCCTTCCACGGTCGGCCGGGTCCAGAGCAGCTCGCCGTTTTTCGGGTCGAAGGCGCTGATCTGCCCAACCACGCCGAACTCGCCGCCCGCCACGCCGGTGATGAGCTTGCCATTGACGACCAAGGGCGCGGCGCTGATGGAATAACCTTCCTTGTGGTCGGCGACTTTTTTGCTCCACACCACCTTGCCGGTGTCCTTGTTCAAGGCCACCAGCTTGGCGTCCAGCGTGCCGAAGAACACCAGGTCGCCATACAGCGCTACGCCACGGTTGATCACGTCGCAGCAGGGGCGGATGTCATCGGGCAGGCGCGCATCGTATTGCCAGAGTTTCTTGCCGGTGCGTGCGTCCACCGCGAACACCCGCGAATAGGAGCCGGTGAGGTACATCACCCCGTCCTTGATCATCGGCTGGGCCTGCTGGCCGCGCTGCTTTTCGCCGCCGAAGGAAAACGCCCAGACCGGCCGCAGGTCCTTGACGTTGTTCACGTTGAGGGTGTCGAGCGGGCTATAACGTTGGCCCTGCACACCCAGGCCGTTGGTCACGACTTGCTGCGGATTTTTCGGGTCCTGGAGAATTTCCTGGTCGGTCACGGCGGCCAAGGCCGAGCCGGACAGCAGCATGGCACTGAGCAGCAGGCTCACGGCGAAGGATTGGCGACGTGCGGGATGAGTCATGACGGCTACCTCTGCGGTTATTGTTATACCCGGGAAATTTTCCCGGTCTGCCACGGATTCTTGGGCTCGGCGCCGTCGCCAACAATTGCCCGCAGTGTTGAGTTTTCTAGTTCCTTGGTACATGTGGGGGTGAGTGATCAGTCAGGGTTCTGGCTGTCCACTCGCCTCATCCCCGCCCGCTCATAACGCGGGTAAAGATGGCTGACGCTGCGAATCAGCTCATAACGGCTCAGGCTGATCGCGGCGAAGCGCTCGGGGATGGGGCTGCGGATCATCTCGGCCATGTCGTCGCCCCGGGCCGCGCCGTCGCGCATCAGTTGGTCGAGCCAGCCGAGGTAGTCGCGCATCTGCGCGAACGGCCGGGCATCCGCCGCCAGCGGACCATGACCCGGCACGATCTGCTTCCATGGCAGGCCCTGCAAGGTGTCCAGATCCTTGAGCCATATCTCCAGGCCGGGGCTGTTCGGGGTAGTCAGCGCTCGCTCATAAAACACCAGGTCGCCGGCGAACAGCACGCCCGTGGTTTCATCAAGGATCGCCAGATCCGCCCCGGTATGTCCGGCCAGCGCCAGCAAGCGCAACGAATGCTCACCCACCTGCAGCGTGCCGGGGCTCAACGCCTGCGTCGGCAGCAGCACCTCGGTGCCACGCATCCAGTCGCCTACCAACCGGTACATGTTTTCCGCCATTGCGTCGCCCTGTTGTCGCAGCAGATCGCTGGTGCCGGGCAGCGCCCCGATGGGCACATCGCTGAAGGCCTGGTTGCCCAACACATGGTCCGGGTGATGATGGGTCAGCAGCACCTGGATCACCGGCTTGTCAGTCGTTGCGGCGATGGCCTGGCGCAGCGCCTCGCCGTAGCGCTTCGACGGTCCGGTGTCGATGACCACCACGCCGGCCTCGGTGACGATGAACGCGGTATTGACGATATTGCCGCCGTTGGCCTTGGCGAAATTATCCGTGCTGCCTTCCAGCAGCCACGTGCCCTCGGCGATCTGCCGTGGCTTGAGCGAATACTCGGTGGCGGACCAGGCCGGCAGGCACAGCCCAAGACAGATCAGCAACAACCAGCGCATGGCGTGCTCCTTATGGTCAGGGAATGGCTGCGTCGAACTCGTTGCCGCTGTTGTCGCGCAGCAACAGGCGGGTCTGTCCCGGGCCCTGGATGTCGAAGCCCAGGGAGGGGTTTTCGCTGACCGCCGGAAACAGCTCCAGGCGCGCCAACGGCTTGCCGTCGGCATCCAGCAGCCGTGCCTGGTTGAGGAAAAACTCCGGGATGCCGCTGACCAGGCCGTTGTCCATGGGGTGGGCAACCTGCAGACGCAGGCGACTCGAATCGCCCCGCGGGTAGCGGCCGCCCAGCACTTCGCCCAAGTGTTCCTCCCAACCCGGTTGGGTGCGCACGACGCTGGGCGCGGTGCAACCGCCACCCGCCGCGTCGATCAGCGTCGAACCGACGTGCCACAGCCCGTCGCGGGTCTGCACCGCCGCACGCAATGGCGTGGCTTGCTCGATGCGAATACGGATCGACAGCCAGGGCAGCACCCGTTCCATGGGCTGGAAGTCGACAATCTTCGGCAACGGGTTCAGTTCGGCCCAGGCCAATATACGCACGACATCGCCGGTAAAGGCGCGGGCATCGATTTCCAGCGGCACCTGGCGCGCGTCTTCGGCAAACGGTGGCGCCAGCAGCCGGACTCGCTGGTCGAACACGAACGGCGCGTCCGCCAGTAGTTGCTTGTGATAGAAAGCCCACATCACCGAAGGCACCGGGTCCTTTCCCGGCTCGATCGCGCTCGCCATCAACGGCAGGCAACACCACAACAGGCCCCATGTTCGCCAGTTCATCGCTGCGCTCCTATTGATACATTTCCGGCACTTCGTAGCGCAGGCCATAGCGGGCATACACGGCCTTGAGGCTGCCGTCGCGGATCAACGCTTCCAAGGCTTCCTCCACCGCATAGGCCAGTTGCCGATTGCTTTCGTGCACGGCCATGCCGATTTCCCAGCGCTGCTTGCCCATGTTCGGATAGGCGTTCTCTGCCAGGGCCAATTGCGGATCAGCTGTCCGGTGCACCTGCCAGTCGATTTCCCCGCGCATCGCCATGACGGCATCGACCTCCCCGGCCTGCATGGCCCCGAAGGCCTTGGCAACGCTGGGGTAATGGCGGGTCTTGGCACTGAGCATGCCGTTGAACACAGACGTCAGGTAGAACGACGGCACGCTGTCGACTTCAACGCCAATGGGGTGTTGCTGGAACACCGCAACGCTGCCCACCGAGTCCAGTCGACGCCGGTCGTACGCCACTTGCCAGCATTCCTGCTGATACGGACCGAACATCACGACCTGGGCGTTCTCCAGCTCGCCAACGTCGTTGCGCCTTTGCATATAGTCATGGTCATAAGGCACTCGCATCATCAGATCGGCCAGTTGCCGATCGTGCAGCGGACTGCTGCGCCAGATGTAGTCGCGCAAGTCGTCGTCGAGCTTTTCGCCGGGCGGTGCCCAGAGCAGTTTCAGCCGTACGCCCAGGGCCTTGGCCAGGGCCTGCGCCAGCTCCACGTCAACGCCCCGCGGCTGGCCCTGGTCTTCAAAGCTGTAGGGAGCGAAGTCCTTGTAGACCGCGACCTTCAATTCACCGGCGGCGATCATCTGGTCATAGCTGCGCACTTGCGCCTGCACCGCCTGGCCACACAGCAGCAGGCTGCACATCACCCACGCGAACAGGCGCATGGCAATTACTCCTCGACGTGCACGCTGTCCAGGTAGGTACGCACCGCCCACAGGGCTTCCTGGCTCAGGTAATCGGCCATTTTCGGCATATACACCCGGCCATCGCGCACCGCGCCATGGCGCACGCGTTCGACAAACCATTCATCGCCAGCCTCGGCGGCGTCGAGCATGCGCAAGTCCGGGGCAATACCGCCGGACTTGGCCTCCAGGCCATGGCAGGCCGCGCAGTTCTGGTTGTAGGCCGAGGCGCCGATCTCCACGGCTTTTTCGCGCTCGGGAGCATTGCGATACGGGTTCTGTGCCGCCCAGCCGTCGGCATCCAATGGCAGGTTGGTGTCCTTGATCGGCGTCAGCCCTTGGGTTTCCACTGCCTGGGGCACTACGTTGCCATGGGCCCATACCGAGCCAGCGCCAGTCAGCCCTATCAGCAATGCGCTAGCGATGATGGCGTTGCGTTTTGTTGTCATTGTTATGCCCTCGAAATTGCACGCAAGACCTCTTCGCAGAGGCCGTGCCGTCATCTTAGGAAGCGCTCGCCGCCGGCCGAATGCTGCTTTGGTGGCCGCGGTCTAGTTCCTTGGTAGCGGGCCATCCGACGCAAGTCGCAAAGACAGGCGGTTTGGGAAATGTTCCCGGCAAAGGCGGGACTTTTTCCGTATCGGACAACGCTTGCGAGACCGACCCTAGTCAGGCCAAAACCTCACTGGGAAATCCCACCATGACAATAAAAACGCTACCTGCCCTCTCCTCCCTGAGCGCTGCCTTGCTGCTCGCCGGCGGCCTGTCCCTGGGGCCGCAGGCGCACGCCGCCGTCACCTGGGAAGACATCGCCAACGATCACCTGACGACGAAGGACGTCCTGCAATACGGCATGGGCACCAACGCGCAGCGCTGGAGCCCGCTGGCCCAGGTCAACGACAACAACGTGTTCAAGCTCACCCCGGCCTGGTCCTACTCGTTTGGCGACGAAAAACAACGCGGCCAGGAATCCCAGGCGATCGTCAGCGACGGGGTGGTGTACGTCACCGGCTCCTATTCCCGGGTATTCGCCCTGGACGCCAGGACGGGCAAGCGCCTGTGGACCTACAACCACCGCCTGCCGGACAACATCCGGCCGTGCTGCGATGTGGTGAACCGTGGCGCGGCCATTTATGGCGACAAGATCTACTTCGGGACGTTGGACGCACGAGTGGTCGCCCTGGACAAGAACACCGGCAAGGTGGTCTGGAACAAGAAGTTTGGCGACCACGCCGGCGGCTACACCATGACCGGCGCCCCGGTGCTGATCAAGGACAAGGCCAGCGGCAAGGTCCTGCTGATCCACGGCAGCTCCGGCGACGAGTTCGGTGTCGTCGGGCAACTGTTCGCCCGCGACCCGGACACCGGTGAAGAAGTCTGGATGCGGCCGTTTGTCGAAGGCCACATGGGCCGTCTCAACGGCAAGGACAGCACGCCGACCGGCGACGTCAAGGCGCCCTCCTGGCCTGACGACAAAACCACCGAGACCGGTAAGGTCGAGGCCTGGAGCCACGGTGGCGGCGCGCCTTGGCAGAGCGCCAGTTTCGACCCCGAGACCAATACCATCATCGTCGGCGCGGGCAACCCCGGACCCTGGAACACCTGGGCGCGCACCGCCAAGGACGGCAACCCGCATGACTACGACAGTCTCTACACTTCGGGCCAGGTGGGCGTCGATCCAAGCACTGGCGAAGTGAAGTGGTTCTACCAGCACACGCCCAACGATGCCTGGGATTTCTCCGGCAACAACGAGCTGGTGCTGTTCGACTACAAGGACAAGGACGGCAAACAGGTGAAGGCCACCGCCCACGCCGACCGCAACGGTTTTTTCTACGTGGTGGATCGCAACAACGGCAAGCTGCAGAACGCTTTCCCCTTCGTCGACAACATCACCTGGGCCAGCCACATCGACCTGAAGACCGGTCGCCCCGTGGAAAACCCCGGCCAGCGTCCGGCCAAGCCGTTGCCAGGCGAAACCAAGGGCAAACCGGTGGAGGTCTCGCCGCCGTTCCTGGGTGGAAAAAACTGGAACCCCATGGCGTACAGCCAGGACACCGGGCTGTTCTATGTGCCGGGCAACCAGTGGAAGGAGGAGTACTGGACCGAGGAGGTCAGCTACAAAAAAGGCTCGGCCTACCTGGGCATGGGTTTTCGCATCAAGCGCATGTACGACGATCACGTCGGCAGCCTGCGGGCGATGAACCCCACCACCGGCAAGGTGGTGTGGGAGCACAAGGAGCCGCTGCCGTTGTGGGCCGGTGTGCTGGCGACCAAGGGCAACCTGGTGTTCACCGGCACCGGTGACGGTTTCTTCAAGGCCTTCGACGCGAAAACCGGCAAGGAGCTGTGGAAGTTCCAGACCGGCAGCGGCATCGTCTCCCCGCCCATCACCTGGGAACAGGACGGCGAGCAGTATATCGGCGTGACCGTCGGTTATGGCGGCGCCGTGCCGTTGTGGGGCGGCGACATGGCCGAGCTGACCAAACCGGTGGCCCAGGGTGGCTCGTTCTGGGTGTTCAAGATTCCGAGTTGGGACAAGGCCACGGCGCAGAAATAACCCTGACCCAACTGGGATCTGACCTACATCACAATACCTGTGGGAGCGAGCCTGCTCGCGAAAGCGCAGTGCCAGTCAATATCAATGC
>NZ_JBHFJB010000161.1:7584-8363 GCF_057334555.1 Pseudomonas sp. AGC41 | reverse complement strand
GCTCCCACAGCTGACCGGGTTCCTGACATGAAATTATTGCCGCTTCTATTTCTGTTCGTTGGCGCCATTGCTCATGCCGACGACACCGACACGCCCCTGACCATCAACGGCTGCCTCATCGCCGAATCCAGTCAATGCCCCGGCGCCAACCTGCGGGGCGCCAACCTGGCGAACCAGGACCTGCGCAAGATGAATCTCGCCGGCGCCGACTTGCGCGATGCCGACCTGCGTCATGCGCGGCTGGACCTGGCCAACCTTGAAAAGGCGCAGCTCCAGGGCGCCAACCTGAACCGTGCCAGCCTGCAACAGAGCAACCTGCGCCTGGCGGATTTCAGCGGTGCCACGCTCAAGGCAATCCAGGGCTGGGGGTTGTTCGCCCAGGGCGCACAGTTGCAGCGGGCCGACCTGAGCGGTGCCTACCTTCAATTCGCCCGTTTGTCCGGGGCTCGCTTGCACGAGGCCAACCTGCAAGCCGCTGACCTGGAGATGGCCTGGCTGAGCAAGGCCGACCTCAAGCGCGCCGACCTGCGCGATGCCAACCTGCAAGAGGTCAAGCTCGCTGAAAGCAACCTGGAACAGGCCAACCTGAGTGGCTCGCGCCAGCACTACGGGAATTTCCAGGATGCGAATATGCAGGGTTGCATCGGTTGCCCGACAAGTTGGAATCACTGAGACCGTGGCGAGGGAGCTTGCTCCCGCTGGGGTGCGAAGCGCCCCCAAAACCAGACACCTCGGAATGTCAGGTTCATTGAATGGACCTTGTTAGGGCTGCTTCGCAG
>NZ_JBHFJB010000161.1:5587-7564 GCF_057334555.1 Pseudomonas sp. AGC41 | reverse complement strand
CCCCCCCCCCCCCCCCCCACGGATCAGCATTCACCCAGCCACCCGAACCACGCCCATATCGATTCCCAGGTGGACCAGTTCGGCATGGGAGCTGACCTGCAGCTTGCTCTTGAGCAGCGTCAGATGGTTGGACACGGTCTTGGCGCTGATGCACAGCTGTTCGGCGATGGTCCGCGCCGGGGTGCCCCTGGCGAGCATGACGAAGATCTCCAGTTCGCGCTGGGTCATCGATTGCAGGCGCGGGTCCGCATCGTGCCGGGTGTTGGCGCAGGCCAGTTGGGTCGCTAGCGCCTGCTCGATATAGGCATGGCCGGCCAGCACCCGGCGCACCGCCTCCACCAATACTTGCGGTGGCGAATTCTTGGTCAGGTAGCCGGACGCGCCGGCGTCCAGCGCCTGGCGCACCAACGGCAGTTCGTCGTGCATGCTGAAAAACAGCACGCGCAGTTGCGGCAAGCGTTGCCGCAGGCGGCGGGTGGTTTCCAGGCCGCTGATGCCCGGCAGGCCGAAGTCCATGATCACCAGGTTCGGCACCTGTTCCTGCACCTGGCTCAACGCTTCTTCGCCCGAGGCCGCTTCGCGCACCAGCAGTTCCGGCATCAACGCTCGCAACAGGCTGGCGTAACCTTGCCGAACCACAGCGTGATCGTCCACCAGCAAGATGTTCATGAATTCTCCAGGGGGATGTTCAAGGCCAGCGCCCATCCGGCGCCGGGCTGGCTGATGATGCGCAGCTCACCACCCAGGCTGCGGGCCCGTTCGGCCATCGAATGCAGGCCGACACCCGCCCGGGCCGGCTGCTGCGCGCCACGTCCGTTGTCGCGCACCAGCAGGCGCAGGCGGCCACGGCGGTGCTGCATACGAATCCGTACCTGGCTGGCGCCGGCGTGCCGGGCGATGTTGGTCAGTGCTTCCTGCAACAGGCGATAGAGGTGGGCCTTGTCAGGCCCGGTTATCGTCGACGGCGATGCTCCATCGACTCGCAACTGACAGGCGATCCCGTGTCGGTCCTGCCACTGCCTCGCGAGCAGCCCGATTGCCTCGCACAACGGCAGGTGCTGCAACACCACCGGATACAAGTCGTGGACCAACGCGCGAAAGCCTTTTTGCAGGTGATCGCAGTGTTCCTCCAGTTCGTGTGCCGTCTGCTCCAAGGCTGGCGGCTGATGGATGACCAGGCGCAGCAGACAGGCCCGTGCGCGAATACCGGCCACATACTGGCCAAGGTCATCGTGCAGCGTCTGCGCCAGGCGCGTGCGCTCCTGCTCCTGCACGGCCAGCAGTGCCTGAGTCAGCCGGGCGTTGTCCGCGCGGGTCTGGGCCAGCGCGGCGGTCATCCGATTGAAATGCTCCGCCAACTGCTGGGCTTCCGAAACGCCTGCGGAGCGCAGGCTGACCTGCAAGTCCCCGGCGGATACCTGGCGCATTGCGTGGAGCAATTCATCCAGCAAACGCACGCCCCGGCGCACCGCCCAGCGAATCACCAGCAGACTGACGAAGAGCGCCATCAGGCAGACGCCGAACAGTTGCGTCAGGGAATCGAGGATCTCGTCGATTTCATCCCGTGGATCAACAGCGATCCAGGCCCGACGCCCATCCTGCAAGTCCACGATCTGGGCGGCCGGGCCGTCGGCCAACAGTTGGCGACCCAGCCAGGCCTGCAACCCGGGATCCTTCGCCGGGGCACTCTCCCCAGGCGCCAGCCAATGCACCCGCACGTGACGCAGGCTGCCGGTGAGCCGCGTTTGAAGGCTGGTCGGGTCTCGCTCGGCGGTTTCGCGCAGGTAGTGCACCACCGACTCGGCCGATTGCAGTTCGCGCTGCACATCGGCGCTGGCCTGGTGCAGCAGCAGCGTTGCGCAGGCCACGGCGACCAGGGCAAAGAACACCGTGACCCAGAGGTTGATTCGCCAGAGGGCGGACATGGTCAGCGCCCCGCTCCCAAGTCTGTACCGGCCCCCTGTGGGACACCGGCCT
>NZ_JBHFJB010000161.1:1544-5511 GCF_057334555.1 Pseudomonas sp. AGC41 | reverse complement strand
GCTCCCACAGGGATGGTCTTATGCCTGTCAACCCCGATCAGACTCAGGATCAGCAACAACGGCAACAGCAGCGTCTTGAGTATCCGCACGATCCGTCTGCTCCCTGATGAATGACGATATCGCCATCCTAAAACCCCGACGCCCGCGCCGAGCTACTACCTTGGTACTGCCCCGGCGGTACTTTCTGCATATTTCCCCGCAACCCTGGCCTTCCTATGCTGGCGCTACCTGCAATGGAGGATGTCATGCGCCGGCTCGCACGTTTTGCCCTGATATATCTGCTGGCTACGACCACCGCTCAGGCCGGCGATGCCGTGGCGTTGCAAGTGCGTATCGGCTACCTGGGTTATCGCCCCGATCCCGGCCCGCTGCTGTCCAATGTGATTGCCGAACCGAGCGATGCCGGGCTGCGCGGCGCCGAGCTGGCGATTGTCGACAGCAACAGCACCGGACGTTTTCTCCAGCACGACTACCGCCTCGAAAGCGCCAGCGTCGACAGCCCCGAAGCGCTGCTCCAGGCCGCCCGCGCCCAGCACGATCGGGGCCTGCGGCTGTTCGTGGTGAATGCACCCGCTACCAGCCTGCGCCAGCTCAGCGCCGCCCTGCCCGACAGCCTGTTGTTCAACGCCGGCAGCCCCGACGACAGCCTGCGTACCAGCGATTGCCTGGGCAACGTGCTGCACACCCTGCCTGATCGGGCGACACTCGCCGATGCGCTGATCCAGTTCAGCGTTGTGCGCAAATGGCAACGCGCCTTGCTGATCGTCGGCCAGACCCCCGCAGACCAGGCCTACGCCGCCGCACTGCGCCGGGCCATGAAGCGTTTCGGCATGAAGATCGTCGCCGAGAAACCCTGGCAGCTCGACAACGACCAGCGCCGCAGTGCCCAGGCCGACATGCCGCTGTTCACCCAGACCGCCGAATACGACGTGGTGCTGGTGGCCGACGAGCGCGGCGATTTTGGCGAGTACGTGCCCTACCAGACGTGGTACCCGCGTCCCGTGGCCGGCACCCAGGGACTGACCCCGACCGGCTGGCACAAGACGGTCGAGACCTACGGCGCGGCGCAATTGCAAAAACGCTTCGAAGCCATGGCCGGGCGCTGGATGAACGACCGCGACTTCGCTGCCTGGATTGCCGTGCGCAGCATTGCCGCCGCCGTCAGCAAGCTGCGTCAGGATGACCCGTTCGCCATCCGCCAACTGGCCCTCGGCGACCAACTGCCGCTCGACGGTTTCAAAGGCCGCAAGCTCAGCTATCGCCCCTGGAACGGCCAATTGCGCCAACCGATTGCGCTGGTCCAGCCACGCGCCCTGGTCAGTACCTCGCCCCAGGACGGGTTCCTGCACCCCAGCAACGAAATGGACAGCCTGGGCTACGACCGGCCCGAAGTCAGCTGCCGTTACCCCTGATCAATAACAACAACAAGGAAAACGCCATGCGCCGCCCCCTGCTCTGCCAGATTCTCGCCTTCGGCGCTGCGTTGATCGCGGCGGGCCCTGCCGTCGCCGCCATCGCCTGGGTCTCCAACGAGAAAGACAACAGCCTGAGCCTGATCGATATGCACAGCCTGGAAGTCGTCGACACTCTGCCGGTGGGCCAGCGCCCTCGGGGTCTCCTGCTGTCCCATGACAATCGCCTGCTGTACATCTGCGCCAGCGATTCGGATCGCGTCCAGGTGATGGACGTTGCCACCCGCAAGATCATCAAGGAGTTGCCCTCCGGCAAGGACCCCGAACAGTTCGCCCTGCACCCCAACGATCGTTGGCTCTATGTCTCCAACGAAGACGATGCCCTGGTCACGGTGATCGACACCGAAACCTCCGAAGTACTCGGCCAGATCGCCGTGGGCGTCGAGCCCGAAGGCATGGCCGTCAGTCCCGATGGCAAGTGGGCGGTCAACACCAGCGAGACCACCAATATGCTGCACTGGATCGACACCAGCACCCAGACATTGGCCGACAACACCCTGGTGGACCAGCGGCCGCGCTTCGTCGAATTCAACCGCGACGGTACGCAGCTCTGGGCCTCGGCCGAGATCGGCGGCACCTTGAGCATTCTCGACGTCGCCTCCCGCCAGGTACTCAAGACCCTGACCTTCCAGATCAAGGGCGTGCACCCGGACAAGGTCCAACCGGTCGGCATCAAGCTCAGCGCCGACGGCAAGCTGGGGTTCGTCGCCCTGGGTCCGGCCAACCATGTCGCGGTGATCGACACACAGACCTTCGAAGTGCTGGATTACCTGCTGGTGGGTCGACGGGTCTGGCAGTTGGCATTTACCCCGGACCAGCAGCAACTGCTGGCAACCAATGGCGTCAGCGGCGATGTCTCGGTGATCGACGTGCAGAGCCGCAAGGTGCTCAAGTCAGTGAAAGTCGGACGTTATCCGTGGGGCGTGGTGGTCACGCCATGAACGCCTTGGAGGTCAGCGAACTGAGCTTTGCCTACGGCGCGCGCGAAGCCCTGCGCCAGATCAGTTTCAGCCTGCCCGCCGGGCGCTTCGCCGCGCTGCTCGGGCCCAACGGTGCCGGCAAGTCGACGCTGATTGCCTTGCTGACGCGCCTGTACGACGTGCAACGCGGCGAGATCCGCGTCGGCGGCCACTCGTTGCAGGCCGCGCCGCGACAGGCCTTGCGTCAGTTGGGCGTGGTGTTCCAACAAAGCACCCTGGACCTGGACCTGAGCGTCGAACAGAACCTGCGTTATCACCTCGCGCTGCACGGCGTTGCCCGGCGCAAGGCCGACGTCCGGATTGAGCTCGAACTGGCGCGCCAGCACCTGACCGAACGGCGTCACGAGCGGGTGCGCAACCTCAACGGCGGGCATCGGCGCCGGGTGGAAATTGCCCGCGCGCTGCTGCATGAGCCGCGCCTCTTATTGCTCGATGAGCCGAGTGTCGGCCTCGATCCGGCCAGTCGTCAGGCCCTTGGAGAGCATATCCGCCAACTGTGCCGCGAACAGCGCATCAGCGTGCTCTGGACCACGCACCTGCTGGACGAAGTGCAGCCCTTTGACGACTTGCTGATCGTGCATCAGGGGCGGCTGGTCGCCAGCGGTCGCGCCGAGGCGGTGAGCCTGGAACATGGCGGCAGCCTCGGCTCGGCCTTCCATCGATTGACCGCCCCGGGAGTGGCCGCATGAATGCGTATTGGCAGTGTTTCAGCGGCATCGTGATGCGCGAATGGCTGCGCTTCGTGTTGCAGCGCACGCGGTTGCTCAGCGCCCTGGTGCGGCCGTTGTTGTGGCTGCTGGTGTTCGCCGCCGGCTTTCGGGCCGCCTTGGGCATTGCGATCATCGCGCCCTACGACACCTACATTCCTTATGAGGTGTACATCGTGCCGGGGCTGGCCTGCATGATCCTGTTGTTCAACGGCATGCAGGGCTCGCTGTCGATGGTCTATGACCGGGAAATGGGCAGCATGCGCGTACTGCTCACCAGCCCCCTGCCCCGGGCCTTCTTGCTGGCGAGCAAGTTGCTCGCGACTGCGCTG
This sequence comes from Pseudomonas sp. AGC41, assembly GCF_057334555.1. Taxonomy (NCBI): domain Bacteria; kingdom Pseudomonadati; phylum Pseudomonadota; class Gammaproteobacteria; order Pseudomonadales; family Pseudomonadaceae; genus Pseudomonas; species Pseudomonas sp. AGC41. Next base: position 2,020 of record NZ_JBHFJB010000161.1, on the reverse strand, counting down.
ATCTCGCTGTTGCAGGTCTATGCCTTTCTCGCCATCGCCTGGCTGTATGGCGTCCGGCCTCCCGCCACGGGCCTGCTGCTGGCGCTTCCGGCGTTGCTGCTGGTGGCCTTGATGCTCAGTGCCCTCGGCTTGTTGCTGTCCAATGCGATCCGCCAGTTGGAGAACTTCGCCGGGGTGATGAACTTCGTCATCTTCCCGATGTTTTTCCTCTCTTCGGCGCTGTACCCGCTGTGGAAAATGCTCGAGGCCAGTCCGTGGTTGTACTGGCTGTGCGCGGTGAACCCGTTCACCCACGGCGTGGAGCTGGTGCGTTTCGCCCTGTATGGGCAATTCAACCTGCTGGCAATGTCGGTGTGCGCGGGTCTGAGCCTGATGTTTGCGTTGCTGGCGGTGTGGACGTTCAATCCGCAGCACGCGGCGTTGCGCAAGGCGAATTAAAGCTACCTGGCAAATATCCCTGTGGGGGCGGGGGGGGG
>NZ_JBHFJB010000161.1:0-1489 GCF_057334555.1 Pseudomonas sp. AGC41 | reverse complement strand
CCCCCCCCCCCCCCCCCCTCCCACAATGGATTGGTGTGTACGCCCATAATGTGGAAATTACTACTTTAGTAGCGGTTTTCCTGTCTATGGTCGCATTCACAAGACCTCGACCGTGACATGTAATGGGCGCATAACAAGAAGGATAAGACCTATGCCCCGTTTGCTCGCGATCGTCTTGCTGGGCCTGTCGCTGAATGTCGCGCAGGCCGACACTGCGCTGTTTTCCCCGCAGGGCTTTCGCATCACTCGATACCGCAGCCCGACGCCCGCCTCCGCAGACAGCGCGCAAACCGTCGACACCGAAGCCTTGCAGCGCCTGCTCAAGCAAACGCCCGCGCCCGTGCTGATCGACGTCTACCGCCGGCCCTGGGTCCAGGGCCGGTTCATCGACACCGAGCCCCATGCCAACCTGCCCGGCAGCCTGTGGCTGGCCAACACCGGCGACGGCGAACTGGACGCAACCTGGCAGGACTACTTCACGTTTTACCTGCGCAAAGCCACCGCCGGCCAGGCCGATCAACCGCTGGTCTTTTACTGCCGCTCCGATTGCTGGTTGAGCTGGAACGCGGTAAAACGCGCCGCCGCCTTGGGCTATAAACAGCTGTATTGGTACCGCGACGGCCTGGATGCCTGGGAGGCGGCCAACCTGCCCCTGCAAGCGGCCCGCCCCGAACCCTTGCCCTGAATGCCCGAGAGCCGTGCAACTGCCCCAACACGACAATAACGAGGTGAATGGCCATGTATAAAATCCTGATAGCCGACGATCACCCACTGTTTCGCGAAGCCATCCACAACGTCATCAGCGATGGTTTCGCCGGGAGCGAGGTGATGGAAACCGCTGACCTGGACAGCGCCCTGGCGCTGACCCGCGAACACGATGACCTCGACCTGATCCTGCTCGACCTGAACATGCCCGGCATGCACGGCCTCAATGGCCTGATCAACTTGCGCAACGAGGCACCGACCATCCCGGTGGTGATCGTGTCCGCCGAGCAGGACAAGCAGATCGTCCTGCAGGCCATCACCTATGGCGCGGTGGGTTTCATCACCAAGTCGTCGCCGCGCGCGCAGATGACCGACGCCATCGAGCAGATCCTCAACGGCAACGTGTACCTGCCGCCAGACATCATCCGCACCCAGAAGAGCCCGACGGGCCGGCGCCTGAACGAGACCCCGGCGTTCCCACCCGAACTGCTCCAGGCGCTGACCCGCAAGCAATTGCTGGTGCTCGAACGCATGACCAAAGGCGAGTCGAACAAGCAGATCGCCTACACGCTGGACATCGCCGAAACCACGGTCAAGGCCCACGTCTCGGCGATCCTGCGCAAGCTCAACGTGCATAACCGGGTGCAGGCGATCCTCAGCGCGGGGGATATTGATTTCGGCGCTTACCTGCGACGTTGAACCGCGGTCTGGAGAAGATCGCCCGTGGCGAGGGAGCTTGCTCGCGCTGGGCTGCGCAGCGGCCCCAGACCTGGGCAACGCGGTG
>NZ_JBHFJB010000160.1:20089-30154 GCF_057334555.1 Pseudomonas sp. AGC41 | reverse complement strand
GCCCAGTCGTTTCGACTGGGACGCCTGGGTATCCAGGCCGCCAAGCAACAGATCCTGCTGCAAGATGCCCAGCGCAGCCTGCTCACGCTGGAAGCGCGTCTGGCGGTGCTCGAACGCGGCAACGTGGCCGAACCGAGTGAACCGGCTCCCGCGCCGGAAATCGTCGTTGCCCAGGCGGCGAAGCCCGAGGCGCGCACCGAGCCGGAGCTCATCTGGCAGCTGCCGCCCGATCTCGAACCGGTCCCCGCGATGGCCACCCAGGCCAGCCAGCCGTTGCCCGATGACGTTTGGACCCCCGCGCCCGAAACATCCAGTCGACGCGCAACCCGTGACTTTGAACCTCTACCTTTGGAGCCGAGGACTACAGAGCCGGCGGCTCCTCGCGGTCCGAATCTGATCGATCGTGCCTGGACGGGCGCGCGCAACTGGCTGTTCGGTGGCAACACCGTGCTGCGGGTCGGCGTGGTGCTGTTGTTCCTCGGCCTGGCCTTCCTGTTGCGCTACGCCACCGAAGGCATGGTAGTGCCGATCGAGTTGCGTTACGCCGGCGTCGCGGCCAGCGCCTTGGGCCTGTTGGGCCTGGGCTGGTGGTTGCGCCACCGCAACAGCAACTATGCGTTGATGTTGCAGGGGACGGGGATCGCGGTGCTGTACCTGACCGTGTTCGCCGCCATGCGCCTGCACCCGCTGCTCGATTCCAAGGCGGCCCTGGGCCTGTTGGTTGCAGTCACGGTGTTTTCCGCGATCCTGGCCGTTACCCAGAATGCCCTGGGACTGGCGGCAGCTGCCGCACTGGGCGGCTTCGCCGCGCCGATCCTGACTTCCACCGGCAGCGGCAACCATGTCGCGCTGTTCAGCTATTTCATCCTGCTCAATACCGGCATCTTCGCGATTGCCTGGTTCCGCGCCTGGCGCTTGCTCAACCTGATCGGCTTCGTCGGCACCTTCGGCATCGGTTTCGCCTGGGGCCTGCGTTCCTATACGCCGGAACTGCTCTGGAACACTGAACCGTTCCTCATCGTGTTCTTCCTGATGTACCTGGCGATCGGCTTGTTGTTCACCCGGCGCAAGCTGCTGGAAATGAGCGATGCGCCTGAAGATGACAGCCGCCAAGCGCTGCTGCGCTGGTCGGCGCGCAAGGGCGATTACGTGGACGGCAGCATGCTGTTCGGTCCCCCGCTGGTGGGCTTCGGCTTGCAGTTCGTGTTGGTGCAGCATCTGGAATTCGCCGCCGCCTTCAGCGCCCTGGCCCTGGGCATGATCTACATGGGGCTGGCGCGCGTATTGATGGGCGGGCGCGCTGTATTGCTGGCCGAAACCTGCCTGGCCCTGGGCGTGATTTTCACCAGCCTGGCGATTCCCCTTGGCCTCGACGCCCGTTGGACTGCCGCAGCGTGGGCGGTGGAAGGCGCCGGGATCTTCTGGCTCGGCCTGCGCCAGCAGCGACCTTTTGCGCGCATCTTTGCCCTGCTGCTGCAATTGGGGTCGGCGCTGGCCTTCGTCAGTGAACTGCATAGCGGCGAAGGTAGCCTGCTGGAAGGTTCGTGGCTGGGCGCGTTGATGCTCGGTGGTGCCTTGCTGTTCAGCTTTTACCAACTGCGCAAGGCCGAGCCCGGGCACGTCGCAAATTGGGAGCTTCGCGGGCAACCCATGCTGGCGGTGCTGGGGCTTGGCTTCCTCTACCTGCTGGCACCACTGTTTTTCTTTATTCATGGCACCGCTATCGCATGGGCACTGGCCGGGCTGGCGACGCTGTTCGTCGGCCTGCGCCTGCAATCACGCAGCTTCCTGTTTACCGCGTTCGCCGTGCAACTGCTCGGCGGCGCGCTGTTCCTGCTGCGACTGCAAGGCGCCGAAGGCGATTCGGCAGCGGTGTTCAATGCTGGTTGGAGCGGTCTGCTCAGCGCCTCGCTGATCGGCCTGGCATTGATCGGCGGCATGTTGCTGGCGGCGCGCGACGACATGGTGCGCAACGATGTGCGCTTGCTGCGCGGCTTGTCGGTGGTGTTGCTGGCCGGGTTGGTGTTGATCAACCTCGCGGTGCTGTTCGTGTTGCCTTGGCAAACGGCGAGCGGCGTGTGGGCGGCCAGTGGCCTGTTGATCATCTGGCTGAGCCTGTACCTGAAACAGCGCGTGAGCTTTGTCTTTGGCCTGCTGCTGCAAGTGATTGGCGGTGCAGCTTTCCTGATGGCCGGGCCGGCGCTGCTGGGCTCGCTTGATGCCGAGGACCTGCGTCCCTTGGCCCACAGCGGATTCTGGACACCGCTGGTGCTGGGGCTGGCTGCGCTGGTGGGCGCATGGCGTCTGCAAAAGGCGCACGCGGCGCGGGAACTCGATGCCTTGAGTTTGCAGCGCCTGTCCGAGCTGCTGCTGATCTGGGGCGCCGGTTGGTGGGCGCTGGCGTGGGTCAGCGAAGTGCTGCGCTTTGCCCCGCAAAACCTGCAAGGCAGTTTGTTGTTGGTTGTCGCGGCCGCCAGCGTGGCGCTGTGGACCGTTGCGGCGCTGCGCTTGAAGTGGCCGGCAATGGGATTGCTGTGCACCTTGTTGATTCCAGCAGCAGGCTGTGTGCTGGTGGCGATCGGGCACAGCCGTTATCACCCGGCGGCGGATTTCGGCTGGCTGGCCTGGCTGGCGGTATTTGCCGTGCATTTCCTGTCGCTCAAGCGCCTGGCCGCGACGCTGCCGGCCCAGGCGCGCAGTACCGCTCATGTGCTCGGTTGCTGGTTGTTGATGGCGGTGCTGATGCTGGAGTTACGTTTTGGCCTGCTGTTATTGTCTGAGCAGTACAATGCCTGGCGCTGGCTGGCCTGGGCGATCCTGCCAGGCCTCTACCTGGTGTTGATGGCCACGCCGCGTACCCTGCCGTGGCCGGTGTCGGCCCAACCGCGCGAATACCGCGTCTACGCGGCGGCGCCCATGGCACTGTTGATGCTCGGTTGGTTCTGGCTGACCAACACGTTCAGTGACGGCAATTCGGAGCCGCTGCCTTATGTGCCGTTGCTCAACCCCTTGGAACTGGGTCTGCTGTTCGCCTTGTTCGGTATCTATGTGTGGGCCCGCAACGCCGTGGAGCAAACGACGAACCGCTGGAGTCGGATCGGACAGGTCGCTCAGTTGATCGCCGGTGTGTCGCTGTTCGCGTTCTTCACCGCCTTGGTGATGCGCACTGCGCACCAGTGGATGGATGTGCCGTTCGAGCTGGATGCATTGCTTGAATCGATGTTCGTGCAGGCCGGATTGTCCATTGTCTGGACCCTGATCGCCCTGGGCCTGATGATTGGCGGACACCTGCGGCATCGTCGCGAGGTGTGGCTGATCGGCGCGGCGTTGATTGCGGTGGTCGTGGCCAAGCTGTTCTTTGTCGAATTGAGTAACCGTGGTGGTCTGGCGCGGATCGTGTCGTTTATCGGCGTGGGCGTGTTGCTGTTGGTGGTCGGCTACTTTGCGCCGCTGCCGCCCAAACGCCCGGAGCCGGTCGTGGATGCCGAGCCGCCGATGCCTGTCAGTGAGGGAGTGTCATCTTGAGTCGCAAGTTGAGTCGAATCGGGCTGGGCGTGGTGGGGTTGTGGGTGGCCATGTCGGCCGCGGCACAGGAACAACCGCAAGACTTCGCCCATCAGGTGCCGTTGGCCTTGAGCGGCGAGGGGCCGTGGTATCGCCTGGCGCTGCCGCTGGACGTGCAGTTGCAGGCGCGCCAGACCGACCTGAGCGACTTGCGGGTCTTCAACGCGGCGGGCCAGGCCCAGGCCTACGCATTGGTTCGCGAGTCGGCCCAGAGCCGGGAAAGTCGCACGCTCACCGACGTGAAATGGTTCCCGCTGTACAACGCCGCCGATGACAGCGAGCGTGCGCCCAGCGTGCGTGTGCAATCGAACGCCAACGGCACGCTGGTGGAAGTCCAGCCGTCCAGTCGGCTCGAGGCGGGCGAGGAAGAGTTGCGCGGCTGGTTGCTGGACGCCAGCGCGATCAAGGCGCCACTGCAGCAATTGATCCTCGACTGGACCAGCGAGCGCGATGGCTTCCAGCGTTTCACCATCGAAGCCAGCGACGATTTGCAGCATTGGCAATCGTGGGGTGAAGGCCAGATCGCCCGGCTGACGTTTGCCGATGAGCGGGTCGAGCAGCATGAGGTGAGCTTGCCGGGGCAATCGGCGCGCTACTTGCGACTGCTGTGGGATTCGCCGTCCTCGGCGCCGGTATTGACCTCGGCCCAGTTGCAAAGCGCCAGCCGCGAAAGCCTGCCGCTGCCGTTGGTCTGGTCGCAGCCGCTGGCCGGTGGCACGACCAAGGCTGGCGAATACACCTGGCAGTTACCCATGGGCTTGAACGTCGAGCAGGTGCAGGTCGAGCTGAGCCAGGCCAACACCCTGGCGCCGGCGACCCTGGCCGGTCGCCGCGAAAGCAGCCAACCTTGGCAGCCGATGGGCAGCGGTCTGCTCTATCGCCTGACCCAGAATGGCCAGGACGTGTTGCAAAACCAGCTGCAGCTGTCCGGCCAGACCGTTCAACAACTGAAGCTGACGGTGGACGAGCGCGGCGGTGGCCTGGGCGCCGACGCCCCGGCCCTGCGCTTTGCCGTGCGCCCGACCCAGGTGGTGTTCCTGGCGCGCGGCGAGGGCCCCTGGCGCCTGGCGCTGGGCAGTGCGACAGTCAAGGCGGCCAGTCTGCCATTGACCACGCTGGTGCCCGACTACAAACCTTCGCGCCTGGCGACGCTGGGTACGGCAACGGTGAACGGCACGGCCACGTCGACCCAGACAGTCGAAACCACGCCTGCGCCCGTCGAGACCAATTGGAAAAAAATCGGCTTGTGGGCGGTGTTGCTGCTGAGCGTGCTGTTCCTCGCGGCGATGGCGTTCAGCCTGTTGCGCAAGCCACCGGTCAAGAACTGAGGTGTGTTCATCGCGAGCAAGCTCGCTCTCACTGGATTGGCGAGCGCTGAAGATCCAATGTGGGAGCGAGCCTGCTCGCGATGACGTCCTGCCAATCAACAGAAATACCCAAGCGAACCGACACCCCGTGAACTCAATCCTCCATATCCCGTCTCATAGGAGGAATTAACTCCCGACTCGCGCTAAACTGCGCGGGTTTTCCGCCCCCTATTCTTCGGAGCCGTCCATGTCCCGCGTTACCTTGAGTCGCTATTTGATTGAGCAGACCCGCAGCAACAATACCCCTGCCGATCTGCGCTTTTTGATCGAAGTGGTGGCGCGTGCGTGCAAGGAAATCAGCCACGCCGTCTCCAAGGGCGCGCTGGGTGGTGTCCTGGGCAGCATGGGCACCGAGAACGTGCAGGGCGAAGTGCAGAAGAAGCTCGACGTGCTGTCCAACGAAATCCTGCTCGAAGCCAACGAGTGGGGCGGTCACCTGGCCGGCATGGCGTCCGAGGAAATGGACAATGCCTACCAGATCCCGGGCAAATACCCCAAGGGCGCCTACCTGCTGGTGTTCGACCCGTTGGACGGTTCGTCGAACATCGACATCAACGCGCCGGTCGGCACCATCTTCTCGGTACTGCGTTGCCCGAACGAGTACCTGAGCCAGAACGAAGCGCTGAATGAAAAAGCCTTCCTGCAGCCAGGCACCGAACAAGTCGCCGCCGGCTATGCCATCTACGGGCCTCAGACCATGCTGGTATTGACCTTGGGCGACGGCGTGAAGGGCTTCACCCTGGATCGCGAAATGGGCAGTTTTGTCCTGACCCACGAAGACATCACCATTCCTGAAACCACCCAGGAATTTGCCATCAACATGTCCAACCAGCGTCACTGGGAAGCCCCGGTACAACGCTACGTCAGCGAGTTGCTGGCCGGCGAAGAAGGCCCGCTGAAAAAGAACTACAACATGCGCTGGGTCGCCGCGATGGTTGCCGATGTGCACCGTATCCTGACCCGTGGCGGCTTGTTCATGTACCCGCGCGACAGCCGCGAGCCGTCCAAGCCGGGCAAGCTGCGCCTGATGTACGAAGCCAACCCGATGTCGTTCCTGGTGGAACAGGCGGGCGGCGCGTCCACCGACGGTCACCAGCGCATTCTCGACATCCAGCCCGAAGGCCTGCACCAGCGCGTAGCGGTGTTCCTCGGCTCGAAGGAAGAAGTGGCGCGCGCCACGGCCTACCACAAGGAATAAATCATGGCCGAGCCCTGGCAGCCGTTGCTCGATTGGTGGTTCGGTTCAGCCGAATCACCCGACGACATTGCGGCTGACAAGGGCAAGCTATGGTTCGGCAAAGGCCATGATCGCCAGGCGCAAGAGCGCTTCGGCGATCAGGTCGAGCAAGCACTGGCCGGCGGATTGACCGAATGGGCGCAACGCCCGGAAGGTTGGCTGGCCCTGGTGCTGTTACTCGATCAACTTCCGCGGATGATCTTTCGCGACACCCCCAGAAGCTTTTCCGGCGACCTGCGTGCCCAAGCGCTGGTGGCCCAGGGATTGGCGGCGGGTTTCGACCGGCAACTCAAGCCTATCCAGCGCGTATTCATTTATCTGGTACTCGAACACTGCGAAAACCTCGCGGTGCAGAACGAAGCCGTGTCGCGGTTCATCGACCTGGTCCGGGAGCAACCGGAGGCGCAGCGGGCCGTGTTTGAAGACAACCTCGACTATGCCGAACGGCATCAGAAGATCATCTCCCGGTTTGGACGCTTTCCCCATCGCAATGCGGTGTTGGGGCGTGAGTCCACGGCTGAGGAAGTGGAATTCCTGAAGAGGCCTGGGTCGAGGTTCTGAATTGTGTTGTGGCCGCTGTCGCCATCGCGAGCAGGCTCGCTCCCACACTGGGTTTCTGTTGAGCAGCAAAAGATGCGTCCGTGGAAGATCAACTGTGGGAGCGAGCCTGCTCGCGATGGGGCCAGATGCTTCAACCGCGATGCTTGCTCAAGAGCGGGGCAAGTCTGTAAATCGCGAGCAGGCTCGCTCCCACAGTCGATCGCGGTTCTCTGATAGAACTCAGTCAACTGTGAGAGCGAGCTTGCTCGCGATAGGGCATCCCAGCCGCTAGATCCTGAAACTGCCCACCAATTGCTTCAACCGCGCCGCCTGCTGCTCCAGGTCGGAACAGGCCCGCAACGTGGCCTGCAGGTTTTCCACGCCTTCCTGGTTCAGCGTGTTGATCTCGTTGATGTCGACGTTGATCGATTCCACCACGGCGGTCTGTTCTTCGGTGGCGGTCGCCACGGACTGGTTCATGCCGTCGATTTCGCCGATGCGCTGGGTCACGCTGCCCAGGCGTTCGCCCGCCTGGTTGGCGATGCCGACGCTGCTTTCGCTCTGGCGCTGGCTGTCGGTCATGGTCAGCACCGCTTCCCGCGCGCCGACCTGCAACTCTTCGATCATCTTCTGCACTTGCTGCGCCGAATCCTGGGTACGGTGGGCCAGGTTGCGCACTTCATCGGCAACCACCGCGAAGCCGCGGCCGGCTTCACCGGCGCGGGCGGCTTCGATGGCGGCGTTGAGGGCGAGCAGGTTGGTCTGCTGGGAAATGCTGGTGATCACTTCCAGGATCTGGCCGATGTTCACCGTGTTGCTGTTCAGGGTTTCGATGTTGCCGCACGAATCGCTGATCTTGGCCGACAGCTGCTGCATGGCGGTGATGGTTTTATCCACCACTTGCTGACCGTCTTCGGCCAGGTTGCGGGCTTCACTGGAATGCTGCGAGGCAAGGGCGGCATTCTGGGCAATCTCCTGGGCGGCGGCGCCGAGCTGGTTGATCGCTGCGGCCACGCTGCTGGTGCGCGAGGCCTGCTGGTCGGAGTTGTACATCGACGAGTTGGACGCGCTGACTACCCGCAGGGCGACTTCGTTGACCTGGCCGGTTGCCGAAGCCACTTCGCGGATCGAGGTGTGGATACGCTCGACGAAGCGGTTGAACGAGGTACCCAGCGCACCAAATTCGTCCTGGCCATGAATGGTCAGGCGGCGGGTCAGGTCGCCTTCGCCTTCGGCGATATCGTGCATGGCGCGGCCCATGGTCAGCAGCGGTTGCATCAGCACGCGGATCAGCATGCCCAGGAGGGCGATGATGAACACCACGGCAATGATCATGGCAATCAGCGCCGAGGTGCGAAATTCGCTGAGCATCGCCAGGGCGGTGTCTTTATCGAGCACCAGCGCCACGTACCAGCTGGCTCCGGGCACGCCATTGACCTGGGTAAAGGAGATGAACTGAGTCTTGCCGTCGAGTTCGACTTCCTTCAGGCCCGGGCCGATTTGCGGCGCGCCGTTGGGGTAGGCCTCGGCGAGCGTCTTGAGGACACGCTTGCTGTCTGGGTGGATCAGGATCTTGCCATCGGCGCTGACGATGAATGCATGACCATGGCCGCCGAAGTTCAGCGAGTTGATGATGGCGCTGACGCTCGACAGATCGATATCTGCGCCGGCCACGCCGATCATCTGGTTCTGCCGTTGTACCGGCGTGGCAACGGTGATCACCAACTTGCCCGACGAGGCCGCGATGTAGGGCTCGGTGACGATGGTCTGTTGGGCGCTGTTAGCGGCCTTGTACCAGCCACGGGCACGCGGGTCGTAGTCGGCGGCACGATTACCGGCCGGTATCGAGAACATCACGCCGTCGGTACCGCCGAAATAGCTGAGCTGGAAATTACCGGTGTAGGCCGGCAGGCCCACGGCGCGTTTCAGGCTCTCGGTACTGCTTCCGTCGATGGCGATTTGCTGGGCCAGCGATTGCAGCAATTGGATCCGGCCTTCGACCCATGTCTGGATATTGCGGCTGGTCAGGTTGCCGAGTTCCTGCATGGACGTCTCGGTGCTGGTGTTGAGACTTTGTCGTTGACGATAGTCGTTGAACAGGATGAAACAGGCGAATGCGACGGCCACCACAAGGGCGGCAGCCAGCAGGATTTTGTGGCTGAATTTCATGTTTCTGGTCATTAAGAACGCTACCGCGTAGGGACGGGTCAGGAAGGGATGCCAATTTGCCATAGTGCAAGAATTTGCGCTGTTACTTTTTATCGGCGCAGAAGCCCGTCCCATCAGGCGTCAGGGACCGATCCCGACGAAAGGCACGACCGTGTCACAAACCGGTTGATTTCCGATGAAACACCGCTGCACAGCCAATAAATACTAGGGGCACGAGGGAACCAGACAGGGGTTTTCTCTTCTAAGGATCAGGTTGGCACCCTGCCACCTCCCTTCTGCTCCAGGAGTTACACATGTCGCTGCGATCCATCGCCCTGCTGTTTGTGTGCGTCGTCTTGACCGCATGCAGCAAGGTCAACCAGGAAAACTATTCGAAGCTGTCGGCTGGCATGCCCAAGGCCGAAGTCGAAACGTTACTGGGGAAACCGACTGATTGTTCGGGCGCGCTCGGCATGTCCAGCTGCACCTGGGGCGACCAGAAAAGCTTTATCAGCGTGCAGTATGCCGGTGACAAAGTGTTGATGTTTTCCGGCCAAGGCCTGAAGTAAACCGGGGCGAGTGCCCACGGGAGAAAAAAATAATGATGCGGTTCGTTTTTGTGCTTCTGGCTGGCCTGGTATTGGCCGGCTGTGCCTCTTCTGGCATAGACCCGTTGGCGCCCAAGACCGTCAACAGTGTCAATCTCAAGCGTTACCAAGGGACCTGGTACGAACTGGCCCGCCTGCCGATGTATTTCCAGCGCAACTGCGCGCAATCCGAAGCGCATTACACCCTCAGGCCTGACGGCAACATGGACGTGTTCAACCGCTGCCTAACTTCCGACTGGAAATGGGAAGAGGCCAAGGGCACGGCTTACCCGCAAGTGCCGGGCAAGACCGACAAGCTCTGGGTCGAATTCGATACCTGGTTCTCGCGGATCCTGCCGGGCGTGGCAAAAGGGGAGTACTGGGTGTTGTACGTCAGCGACGACTACAAGACCGCCATCGTCGGCGACCCGAGCCGGCGCTACATGTGGTTGCTGTCCCGCACGCCGACGGTGAAGGTCGATGTGCGCGAAGAGCTGCTGAGCAAGGCGCGCCAGCAGGGTTACGACACGACGCGATTGGTCTGGCGCGCGTCGGATCGGCAGATGGCGAAGACTTCGGACTGACTCCGTAACATCTGTGGGAGCGAGCCTGCTCGCAAAGA
>NZ_JBHFJB010000160.1:17115-20032 GCF_057334555.1 Pseudomonas sp. AGC41 | reverse complement strand
GAGGGCTTCACATTCAACACATAAGTTGATTGATGGTCCGCCTTCGCGAGCAGGCTCGCTCCCACATTGTTGGTATGAGGATCAGCCCAGAAGCTCGCGCAACACCTCGGTGAACGCCCGCGCGCTTTCCTCTTCGCCGGCATGGCGCCCATCGCGCACCACCCATTTGCCGCCCACCATCACATCCCGCACCTGACGATCGCCGCCAGCGAACAGCCAGCGATTGAGAATACCGTCGCCGTTGGCCGTGGCCAGGTACGGATCGTTGCCATCAAGCACCAGCCAATCGGCGCGCTTGCCTACTGCGAAAGCACCGATGTCTTGCCCTAGCGCCTGGGCGCCACCGTCCAGCGCGGCGTCATACAGCGTGCGCCCGACCATCGGTTGGTCCGTTCGATACAACCGGTTGCGCCGCTGGTCTTGCAAACGCTGGCCGTATTCCAGCCAACGCAACTCTTCCACCACGCTCAACGACACATGGCTGTCAGAACCGATGCCCATCCGCCCACCTTGGGCGAGGAAGTCCATGGCCGGAAAGATTCCGTCGCCGAGATTGGCTTCAGTGGTCAGGCACAAACCGGCAATCGCCCGGCTCCTGGCCATGAGGCTGACTTCCTGGGGGTTGGCGTGCGTTGCGTGGACCAGGCACCAGCGCTGGTCGACTTCAGTATTTTCGTACAGCCACTCCAGCGGCCGCGCGCCACTCCAGCTCAGGCAATCGTCGACTTCCTTTTGCTGTTCGGCGATGTGGATATGCACCGGGCAATGCGGATCACTGGCGGCCAGTACGTCCTTGATCTGCCCCGGCGTCACGGCGCGCAAGGAGTGGAAACACAAGCCCAGCGCCTGATTGGCTTGCCCGGCCAGGACGGGTTGCAAGCGCTCTTGAAGCTTCAGGTAGTTTTCGGTGCTGTTGATGAACCGGCGCTGCCCCTCGTTGGGCGCCTGGCCGCCAAAGCCGGAATGGCTATAGAGCACCGGCAGCAACGTCAGGCCGATGCCGGCGGCGCTGGCGGCGTGGCTGATGCGCAGCGCCAGTTCGGCCGGGTCAGCGTAGGGCGCGCCGTCGACGTCATGGTGCACATAGTGGAATTCGGCGACCGAGGTGTAGCCGGCCTTGAGCATTTCGATGTACAGCTGGCGGGCGATGATGCCGAGTTGCCCGGGGCTGATTTTCCCGACGAGGCGGTACATCAGGTCACGCCATGTCCAGAAGCTGTCGTTGGGGTTGCCGGCCACCTCAGCCAGTCCGGCCATGGCCCGCTGGAAAGCATGGGAATGCAGGTTCGGCATGCCTGGCAAGAGCGGGCCGCCCAGTCGTTCGGCGCCGTCTGCGTGGGCGCCGGCCTGGATGTGGGTCAGGATGCCGTTGGCATCGACCTCAAGACGTACATCATTGGCCCATCCACTAGGCAGCAGCGCGCGTTCGGCAAAGAAGGCGGACATGGTTGACCCTCATTTGTGAAATTTGTATATACATATACAGACGTTTGCCTGGCCGGTAAACTCCGGCAAGCTAGCCACCTAATTTGCAGAACAGGGAACCGCCGTGCCGACTCCGCCTGCCAAACCGCCGCTGGCCGCAACCATGGGTGACAGTCCGGCGCCCTTGTACGCCCGCGTCAAACAGATGATCACCCAGCAGATCGACAGTGGAAACTGGCCGCCGCACTACCGCGTGCCGTCGGAAAGCGAACTGGTCAGCCAGTTGGGCTTCAGCCGTATGACCATCAACCGTGCCCTGCGGGAAATGACCGCCGATGGCCTGTTGGTGCGCATGCAGGGTGTCGGCACGTTCGTCGCCGAGCCCAAGAGTCAGTCCGCGCTGTTCGAAGTGCACAACATCGCCGATGAAATCGCCTCCCGTGGACACCGCCATACCTGCAAGGTGATTACCTTGGAAGAAGAGGCCGCCGGCTCCGAACGGGCCCTGGCCCTGGACATGCGCGAAGGCCAGAAGGTCTTTCACTCGCTGATCGTGCATTTCGAGAACGATATCCCCGTGCAGATCGAGGACCGTTTCGTCAATGCGCTGGTGGCGCCCGACTACCTCAAGCAGGACTTCACCCAGCAAACGCCTTACGCCTACCTGAACCAGGTCGCGCCGCTGACCGAGGGGGAGCATGTGGTCGAGGCGATCCTGGCCGAGCCGAGCGAATGCAAGCTGTTGCAGATCGAGCGGGGCGAGCCGTGCCTGCTCATTCGCCGTCGCACCTGGTCCGGGCGCCAGCCGGTGACCGCCGCGCGCCTGATCCATCCGGGCTCCCGTCACAGTCTGGAAGGGCGTTTTCATAAATGAGCCAATTGAAAGTGCTACGTGCTGCGGATTACCCCCGCATGCCTTGGAAGAACGGTGGCGGCAGTACCGAGGAAATCACTCGCGATGCAGGCACTGGCCTGGAAGGCTTCGGTTGGCGCCTGTCGATCGCCGATATCGCTGAGTCGGGCGGTTTTTCCACCTTCGCCGGTTACGAGCGGGTCATCAGTGTCTTGCAGGGTGACGGCATGACCCTGAATGTCGATGGCCAGGCCACGCGGGCGTTGCACCCGCTGGACCCGTTTGCGTTCAGCGGCGAAAGCCATGTGCACTGCACCTTGCTGGGCGGGCCGATCCGCGATTTCAACCTGATCTATGCGCCACAACGTTACCGCGCGCGGTTGCAATGGTTGGGTGGGCAGCAGCGTTTTCTCAGCGAGGCGGGGACGGTATTGGTGTTCAGCGCGGCGCCGACGCTGAGGGTAAAAATAGACGAGGCGGTCGAGACGCTGGGGCTTTATGACTGCCTGCAACTGAGCGGCAACGCTGGGCTGCTGGAGATATCCACCCAAGGCCAATGCTGCGTGATCGAGCTGACGGCCCACTAAGAAGTCCTGCAAAAGAGCTTTTGTGGGGGGGGGGGGGGGGGGGGGGGGGGGG
>NZ_JBHFJB010000160.1:14937-17031 GCF_057334555.1 Pseudomonas sp. AGC41 | reverse complement strand
GGGCCGCTACGCGCCCCAGCGGGAGCAAGCTCCCTCGCCACAAAAAACCCATTCATTTGTTCCTTTTGCGCGCACCAACTTGTTACCGAACGCCCCAGCGTGGCGCAATACCACGCTTTTATGCCCCCCCGACGGGCCCCTGAAAAATCCTCTACAAAAATTTCATGCAACTCGGCAGCCCTTCAACCACAGGGCTTTCAGCCAATTCATCAGTCGATCCCGAACCGCGCCCAGAACAAGTTGGCCGCTTGATTGCATATGCTTGTACATACAAGTAAAGACGTATGCGTATGAGTTGCCTGCATTCAACGCAACGTTCGCTGAATCGCTGCCCACTGCCCGGGCTGGTCTGGATTGATCGCTGAGGAGTTTTTGCTGTGACCGACGCTACCCGCAAACCTGAAAAATACCGTGACGTTGAAATCCGCGCCCCTCGCGGTAACACGCTGACCGCCAAGAGCTGGCTGACTGAAGCGCCGCTGCGCATGTTGATGAACAACCTCGACCCGGAAGTGGCCGAGAACCCCAAGGAGTTGGTGGTCTACGGTGGCATCGGTCGCGCGGCGCGCAATTGGGAGTGCTACGACAAAATCGTCGAAAGCCTCACCAACCTGAACGACGACGAAACCCTGCTGGTGCAATCCGGCAAGCCGGTTGGCGTATTCAAGACCCACAGCAACGCTCCTCGTGTGCTGATCGCCAACTCCAACCTGGTGCCGCACTGGGCCAGTTGGGAGCATTTCAACGAACTCGACGCCAAGGGCCTGGCCATGTACGGCCAGATGACCGCCGGCAGCTGGATCTACATCGGCAGCCAGGGCATCGTCCAGGGCACTTATGAAACCTTCGTCGAGGCCGGTCGCCAGCATTACGATTCCAACCTCAAGGGCCGCTGGGTCCTGACCGCAGGCCTGGGTGGCATGGGCGGCGCGCAACCCTTGGCCGCGACCCTGGCCGGTGCGTGCTCGCTGAACATCGAATGCCAGCAGGTGAGCATCGATTTCCGTCTGAAAACCCGCTACGTCGACGAGCAGGCCAAAGACCTCGACGACGCCCTGGCGCGCATCGAGAAATACACCGCCGAAGGCAAGGCGATTTCCATTGCGCTGTGCGGGAACGCCGCCGAAATCCTCCCGGAAATGGTTCGCCGTGGCGTGCGCCCGGACATGGTCACCGACCAGACCAGCGCCCACGACCCGCTCAACGGCTACCTGCCGGCCGGCTGGACCTGGGACGAATACCGCGCCCGCGCCAAGACCGAGCCTGCCGCCGTGGTGAAAGCCGCCAAGCAATCGATGGCCGTCCACGTCAAAGCCATGCTGGCCTTCCAGAAAATGGGTGTGCCGACTTTCGACTACGGCAACAACATCCGCCAGATGGCCCAGGAAGAGGGCGTCGAAAATGCCTTCGACTTCCCTGGTTTCGTCCCGGCCTATATCCGTCCGCTGTTCTGCCGTGGCATCGGCCCGTTCCGCTGGGCGGCGCTGTCGGGTGACCCGCAGGACATCTACAAGACCGACGCCAAGGTCAAGGAACTGATCCCCGACGACGCCCACTTGCACAACTGGCTGGACATGGCCCGCGAGCGCATCAGCTTCCAGGGCTTGCCGGCACGGATCTGCTGGGTTGGCCTGGGCCAGCGCGCCAAGTTGGGCCTGGCGTTCAACGAGATGGTGCGCAGCGGTGAGTTGTCGGCGCCGATCGTCATCGGCCGCGACCACCTCGATTCTGGCTCCGTGGCCAGCCCGAACCGTGAAACCGAATCCATGCAGGACGGCTCCGACGCCGTTTCCGACTGGCCACTGCTCAATGCCCTGCTCAACACTGCCAGTGGTGCGACTTGGGTATCACTGCACCACGGTGGCGGCGTCGGCATGGGCTTCTCCCAGCATTCGGGCATGGTGATCGTCTGCGACGGCACCGACGAAGCGGCCGAGCGGATTGCCCGCGTGCTGCACAACGACCCGGGCACGGGCGTGATGCGCCATGCCGATGCCGGTTACCAGATCGCCATTGATTGCGCGAAGGAGCAGGGGCTGAACCTGCCGATGATTACCGGCAAATAACGCAACACCATGTGGGAGGGGGGGGGCG
>NZ_JBHFJB010000160.1:10530-14917 GCF_057334555.1 Pseudomonas sp. AGC41 | reverse complement strand
GGCATGTGTTGAATGACACACCGCTTTTGCGAGCAGGCTCGCTCCCACACATAAAAGCAGCGCCCGAACCAGAACAATCCACAGAGGTTGAACCATGGCTGTCACCAGCACACGCGATAGCAGCAAGCCGTTGATCGAGAAACGTTCGATCGACTACATCCCGGAAGGGGAGCGACACGGTCGGTTGTTGAGCCAGTTCACCCTCTGGATGGGGGCCAACCTGCAAATCACGGCAATTGTCACCGGCGCGTTGGCGGTGGTGCTTGGCGGTGATGTGTTCTGGTCGTTGATCGGTCTGCTGATCGGCCAGGTGCTCGGCGGTGGCGTCATGGCCTTGCATGCCGCGCAAGGGCCCAAGCTGGGCCTGCCGCAGATGATCTCCAGCCGGGTGCAGTTCGGTGTGTATGGCGCGGCCATCCCGATCGTGCTGGTGTGCCTGATGTACCTGGGTTTCACCGCCACGGGAACCGTGCTTTCGGGCCAGGCGCTGGGCCAGTTGTTTGGTGTCAGCGACAGTCTCGGCATTCTCATTTTCGCCAGTGTCATCGTGCTGGTGACGGTGCTCGGTTACCGGGTGATCCACTTTATTGGCCGGGTCGCCAGCGTCATTGGTGTGATTGCCTTTGTCTACCTGTTCGCTCGCCTGATCAGCCAGACGGACGTTGGCGCGCTCCTGCAAATTCGCCATTTCAGCTGGAGCAGTTTCCTGCTGGCGGTGTCGCTCGCGGCCTCCTGGCAGATCGCCTTCGGCCCCTACGTGGCTGACTACTCGCGGTACCTGCCGAGCAAGACGTCCTCGGTGAAAACCTTTTTCGCCGCCGGCGCGGGTTCCGTCATCGGCGCGCAGGTAGCGATGATCCTCGGCGTGTTTGCCGCTGCTTCGGCCAATGGGCAGTTCGCCGGTCACGAAGTGGCCTACATCGTAGGCCTGGGTGGTACCGGCGCCACCGCTGCGCTGCTGTACTTCAGCATCGCCTTCGGCAAGGTCACCATCTCCACGCTGAACTCCTACGGCAGCTTCATGTGCATCGCGACGATCATCAGCGGTTTCCGCGGGCACCTGAACGTAACGCGGTTGCAGCGTCTGGTCTTCGTGCTGGTCATCGTCGGCGCCGCAACCCTGATCGCGCTGCTCGGCCAGCACTCGTTCCTCGGCGCGTTCAAATCTTTCATCCTGTTCTTGCTCGCGTTCTTCACGCCGTGGAGCGCGATCAACCTGGTGGACTACTACTGCATTACGCGCGAGCGGTATGACGTGCCGGCACTGAACGACCCGAACGGTCGCTACGGTCGTTGGAACGCCCTGGGCATCAGCGTCTATGTCTTCGGTGTACTGGTTCAGTTGCCGTTCATCGCCACTAAGTTCTATACCGGCCCGTTGGTGAAAGCCATGGGTGGTGTGGATATCTCGTGGATCATCGGTCTGGTGGTCCCGGCGGCGCTGTATTACCTCATCGCCAGAAAGTGGCACAGCGCGGTACCCGATCAATTGATCCTGCCGGTCGAGCAGGACGCGGTTGACGCACAACCGAGCAGGGCGGGCCGCATCCAAGCGGTCTGATGGGACGTTGACAGGGCTGGATGCCTCTTGACTGCCGTAAGCCAATCCAACTGATTAGGAGCGTCACATAATGAAGTCGAACAAGACCCTGCTGACCACATTGCTGTCCATGGGCCTGCTGGCCAGCGCCGGCGCCACGCAAGCGGCCGGCTGGTGCGAGTCGGGTAAACCGGTGAAGTTCGCCGGCCTGAACTGGGAAAGCGGCATGCTGCTGACCGACGTGATGCAAGTGGTGCTGGAAAAAGGCTACGGCTGCAAGACCGACAGCCTGCCAGGCAACTCCATCACCATGGAGAACGCCCTGAGCAGCAACGACATCCAGGTGTTCGCCGAAGAGTGGGTCGGCCGCAGCGAGGTGTGGAACAAGGCCGAGAAGGCCGGCAAGGTGGTCGGCGTCGGTGCACCGGTGGTCGGCGCGATCGAAGGCTGGTACGTGCCGCGCTACGTGATCGAAGGCGATGCCAAGCGCAAGCTCGAAGCCAAGGCCCCAGGCCTGAAGAATATTGCCGACCTGGGCCAGTACGCCGCCGTGTTCAAGGATCAGGAGGAGCCATCCAAGGGCCGCTTCTACAACTGCCCGGCCGGTTGGACCTGCGAGCTGGACAACAGCGAAATGCTGAAAAGCTATGGCCTGGAAAAAACCTATACCAATTTCCGTCCAGGCACCGGCCCGGCGCTGGATGCGGCAGTGCTGTCGAGCTACAAGCGTGGCGAGCCGATCCTGTTCTACTACTGGTCGCCAACGCCGCTGATGGGCCAGGTCGACCTGGTGAAGCTCGAAGAGAAACCGGGCGTGGATAAAAGCGTGAGCATCAAGGTCGGCCTGTCCAAGACCTTCCACGACGAGGCTCCGGAACTGGTGGCGGTGCTGGAAAAGGTCAACCTGCCGATCGACATCCTGAACCAGAACCTCGGGCGCATGGCCAAAGAGCGGATCGAGTCGCCGAAACTGGCGAAGATCTTCCTGAAGGAACATCCTGAAGTCTGGCATGCCTGGGTCAGCGAAGACGCTGCCAGGAAAATCGACGCGGCTCTGTAGGTCGAATATTTCCCGGCCAACCGTGGGGCTGGTCGGGACGTTCACCGCATCCACCTGATCGAGAGTCTCTTATGTTTCCCGAAAGCTTTACCTTCTCCATCGCCGACTGGGTCAACGGTTGGGTCGACTCCCTGGTGACCAACTATGGCGATGTGTTCCGGCACATCTCCGACACGTTGCTGTGGGCCATCGTCAACCTTGAAGGTCTGCTGCGCATGGCCCCCTGGTGGCTGATGCTGGCGATCGTCGGCGGCGTTGCCTGGCATGCCACCCGCAAGGTGGTGGCGACGGCGGTGATCGTCGGCCTGTTGTTCCTGGTGGGCGCGGTGGGCCTGTGGGACAAACTGATGCAGACCCTCGCGCTGATGCTGGTAGCGACGCTGATTTCGGTGCTGATCGGGATTCCGCTGGGCATTCTCTCGGCGCGCAGCAATCGCCTGCGTTCGGTGCTGATGCCCCTGCTGGACATCATGCAGACCATGCCAAGCTTCGTGTACCTGATTCCGGTGTTGATGCTGTTCGGCCTGGGCAAGGTCCCGGCGATCTTCGCCACGGTGATCTACGCCGCGCCGCCCTTGATCCGCCTGACCGACCTGGGCATCCGCCAGGTTGACGGCGAAGTCATGGAAGCCATCAACGCCTTTGGCGCCAACCGCTGGCAGCAGCTGTTCGGCGTGCAACTGCCCCTGGCCCTGCCGAGCATCATGGCCGGAATCAACCAGACCACCATGATGGCCCTGTCGATGGTGGTCATCGCCTCGATGATCGGCGCCCGTGGCCTGGGTGAAGACGTGCTGGTCGGCATCCAGACCCTTAACGTCGGGCGCGGCCTTGAAGCCGGGCTCGCCATCGTGATTCTCGCCGTGGTCATCGACCGCATTACCCAGGCCTATGGTCGTCCTCGGCATGAGGTGAGCAAATGAGCAACGCAGCCGTCAGCAAGATCGAAGTCAGGAACGTCTTCAAGATTTTCGGCAACCGGTCCAAGGAGGCCCTGGAGCTGATCCGCCAGAACCGGACCAAGGACCAGGTGCTGGCCGAAACCGGCTGCGTGGTCGGCGTGAACGACCTGTCGCTGAGCATCGGCACCGGTGAGATTTTCGTGATCATGGGCCTGTCCGGTTCCGGCAAGTCCACTTTGGTGCGCCACTTCAACCGGTTGATCGACCCTACCAGCGGCGCGATCCTGGTGGACGGCGAAGACATCCTGCAACTGGACATGGATGCCCTGCGTGAATTTCGCCGACGCAAGATCAGCATGGTGTTCCAGAGCTTTGGCCTGCTGCCCCACAAGAGCGTGCTGGACAACGTCGCCTACGGCTTGAAAGTGCGCGGCGAAAGCAAGCAGGTCTGCGCCGAGCGGGCGTTGCACTGGATCAGCACCGTGGGCCTGAAGGGCTACGAGAACAAATACCCGCACCAGCTCTCCGGCGGCATGCGCCAGCGCGTCGGCCTGGCCCGGGCGTTGGCGGCGGATACCGACATCATCCTGATGGACGAGGCGTTCAGCGCCCTCGATCCGCTGATCCGCGCGGAAATGCAGGATCAGTTGCTGGAACTGCAAAAGACCCTGCACAAGACCATCGTCTTCATCACCCATGACCTCGACGAGGCCGTACGCATCGGCAACCGCATCGCGATTCTCAAGGACGGCAAGCTGATCCAGGTCGGCACGCCGCGGGAGATCCTGCACTCGCCGGCGGACGAGTATGTCGATCGGTTTGTGCAGCGCAGGGCGGCGGTGGTGTAAGGCTGTGGTGGCTGGCGCGCTTTTGTGGGGGGGGGGG
>NZ_JBHFJB010000160.1:5025-10452 GCF_057334555.1 Pseudomonas sp. AGC41 | reverse complement strand
GCTCCCTCGCCACAGAAGCGTGCCTTTAGCCAGGTGTGTTGCTGAAAGAATTTCCCATGAGGTTGAAGATGTCCCAGGCTGAAGAAATCGTAATCGCCGACGCCCCGCTGCGCTGGCAGGACGTGGTCGCCGTCGCCCGCTTCGGCGCTGTGCTGGAACTGTCGGCCCAGGCCTGGGCGCGCATCGACAATGCCCAGGCCATCGTCCAGCGCATCGTCGAAAGCGGCGAACGCGCTTATGGCGTCAACACCGGGCTGGGCGCCCTGTGCAATGTTTCGCTCAAGGACGAGCAGCTCAGCCAATTGTCGCGCAACACCTTGCTCAGCCATGCCTGTGGCGTCGGCCCGGTGCTCTCCGATGAGCAGACCCGGGCGATCCTCTGCGCGGCCATTCTCAACTACAGCCAAGGCAAATCCGGCATCCATCGCCGGGTGGTCGAGGCGTTGCTGGCGCTGCTCAATCGCGGCATCACGCCGCAAGTGCCGTCCCAGGGTTCGGTGGGTTACCTGACCCACATGGCCCACATCAGCATCGCGCTGCTGGGCGTCGGCGAGGTCAGCTATCGCGGGCAGGTCGTCCCGGCGCAGCAGGCGCTGGCCGCCGAAGGTCTGCAACCGGTGCAACTGGGGGCCAAGGACGGTTTGTGCCTGGTCAATGGCACGCCGTGCATGACCGGCCTCAGTTGCCTGGCCCTGGCCGATGCGACGCGCCTGGTGCAGTGGGCCGATGTGATCGGCGCCATGAGCTTCGAGGCCCAGCGCGGGCAGATCGCCGCGTTCGATGCCGAAATCATCGCACTCAAGCCGCACCCCGGCATGCAGCAGGTGGGTAACAATCTGCGGGCGCTGCTCGATGGCAGCGAAGTCATCGCTTCGAGCCTGGGCATCCGCACTCAGGACGCCTTGAGCATCCGCTCGATTCCCCAAGTGCATGGCGCCGCTCGTGATCAGTTGGAACATGCCCGGCAACAGATCGAAACCGAACTCAATGCCGCTACCGACAACCCTCTGCTGCTGGGTACGCCGGACAATTTCCGGGTCGTGTCCCAGGCCAACCCTCATGGCCAGTCGGTGGCGCTGGCGGCGGACCTGTTGGCGATCGCCATGGCGGAAATCGGCTCGATCGCCGAGCGTCGCCTCGACCGTTTGATCAACCCGCACGTCAGCGGCCTGCCGGCCTTCCTGGTGGCCAATCCCGGGGTGAATTCGGGGATGATGATCGTGCAATACGTCGCCGCGTCGCTGTGCGCGGAGAACAAGCAACTGGCGCAACCGGCGGTGCTCGACAATTTCGTCACCTCCGGGTTGCAGGAAGACCATTTGAGCATGGGCACCAACGCTGCCCTGAAACTGCACCGGGCGCTGGAAAACTGTACGCAGATCCTCGCCATCGAATACCTGCTGGCGGCCCAGGCCTTTGAGTTTCTCAAGGCGCAGCGTTTCGGCGCTGGCACCGACACCGCCTGGAAGCTGCTGCGCGAGCGCGTCCCGGCCTACGACCAGGATCGCTGGCTGGCGCCGGACATCGCCAGCGCCGCCGGGCTGCTCAGAGATCCGAACGTGCTGCACGATGTTCTACCGAATTTGAATTGATCAAAAAAACGCCAGCGTGCCAAGGCACCTCTAGCCCACAAGGCATCGCTCAAAAGGCGAGGGTGACGGATAACGGAACATTCCGGAGCGACTGGCGAGTGAAAACAAAACTCTCAAAAGGAGCAATACATGACTGCCTTGAACCTGATTCCCGGCCAATTGAGCCTGGCTCAATTGCGTGACATCTACCAGCACCCGGTGACGCTCAGCCTCGACGCCAGCGCATCGGCGCAGATCGAAGCCAGCGTTGCCTGCGTGGAGCAGATCCTCGCCGAGAATCGCACCGCCTATGGCATCAACACCGGTTTCGGCCTGTTGGCCTCGACCCGCATCGCCAGCGAAGACCTGGAAAACCTGCAGCGCTCTTTGGTGCTGTCCCATGCCGCCGGCGTCGGCGAGCCGATCAGCGATGCGCTGGTGCGGTTGATCATGGTGCTCAAGGTCAACAGCCTGAGCCGGGGTTTCTCCGGCATCCGTCGGCAGGTGATCGATGCGCTGATCGCACTGATCAACGCCGAGGTCTACCCACACATTCCGCTGAAAGGTTCGGTGGGCGCATCCGGTGACCTCGCGCCTCTGGCGCACATGTCCCTGGTGCTGCTGGGCGAGGGCAAGGCCCGTTACAAAGGCGAATGGTTGCCGGCGGTCGACGCCCTGAAAGTCGCCGGCCTTGCGCCGCTGACCCTGGCGGCCAAGGAAGGTCTGGCATTGCTCAACGGCACCCAGGTGTCCACCGCGTTTGCCTTGCGCGGCCTGTTCGAAGGCGAAGATCTGTTTGCCGCTGCCCTGGCCCTGGGCAGCCTCACGGTGGAAGCGGTGCTTGGCTCGCGCTCGCCATTCGATGCACGCATCCATGCGGCTCGCGGCCAGAAAGGCCAGATCGATGCCGCCGCGGCCTATCGCGACCTGTTGGGCGAGCGCAGCGAAGTGTCGGATTCGCACCAGAACTGCGACAAGGTCCAGGACCCGTACTCGCTGCGTTGCCAGCCGCAAGTGATGGGCGCCTGCCTGACCCAGTTCCGCCAGGCCGCCGAGGTGCTGGTGATCGAGACCAACGCGGTGTCGGATAACCCGCTGGTGTTCGCCGCCGAGGGCGACGTGATTTCCGGCGGTAACTTCCACGCCGAACCGGTGGCGATGGCCGCCGATAACATGGCCCTGGCGATCGCCGAGATCGGCTCCCTGAGCGAGCGGCGCATTTCGTTGATGATGGACAAGCACATGTCGCAGCTGCCGCCGTTCCTGGTGGCCAATGGCGGGGTCAACTCCGGCTTCATGATCGCCCAGGTTACCGCTGCGGCCCTGGCCAGTGAGAACAAGGCGCTGTCCCATCCTCATTCGGTGGACAGCCTGCCGACCTCGGCGAACCAGGAAGACCACGTCTCCATGGCGCCGGCCGCCGGCAAGCGCTTGTGGGAAATGGCCGAGAACACCCGCGGGATTCTCGCGGTGGAATGGCTGGCGGCGTGCCAGGGGCTGGATTTGCGCGGTGGCTTGAAAACTTCGGCCAAACTGGAACAGGCTCGGGCGCTGTTGCGTGCAGAAGTGCCGTTTTACGAGAAAGACCGGTTCTTTGCGCCGGATATCAATGCGGCCAGTGAGCTGTTGGCGAGTCGGTGTTTGAACGAGCTGGTCACGGCACAGTTGTTGCCGAGCCTTTGATGGCCCCTTCGCGAGCAGGCTCGCTCCCACATGGATGGCGCTGCCTCAGATTCTGCGCAGCTTCTGTGGGAGCGAGCCTGCTCGCGAATCGATTTTGAACGCGACGAGGAAACCGGGATGAAAACCCTCTGGCAAAACTGCCACGCCGCCACCATGGCCCAGGGCGTCTACTCGATCATCGAAGACGCTGCCATTGTCACCCAGGGCGAGCACATCCACTGGATCGGCCCCCGTGCCGAATTGCCGGTGGGCGACTACCCGGCGGTCAACGACCTGAAGGGCGCCTGGGTCACCCCGGGGCTGATCGATTGCCACACCCACGCGGTATTCGGCGGCAACCGCAGCGGTGAATTCGAACAGCGCCTGCAAGGCGTCAGCTACGCCGACATCGCCGCGGCCGGCGGTGGCATCGCCAGCACCGTGCGCGCCACCCGCGCCGCCAGCGAGGACGAACTGTTCGCCAGCGCCGCAAAACGCCTGAAAAGCCTGATGCGCGACGGCGTGACCACGGTGGAAATCAAATCCGGCTACGGCCTCGACCTGCCCAGCGAACGCAAGATGCTGCGGGTCATCCGCCGCCTCGGCGCCGAATTGCCGGTCAGTGTGCGCAGCACCTGCCTGGCGGCCCACGCCTTGCCGCCGGAATACAAGGACCGCGCCGACGACTACATCGAACACATCTGCGCCGAAATGCTCCCGGCGTTGGCCGCCGAGGGGCTGGTGGACGCGGTGGATGCGTTCTGCGAGTACCTGGCGTTTTCTCCCGAGCAGGTCGAACGGGTGTTCTTGACCGCGCAGCGATTGGGCCTGCCGGTGAAGCTGCACGCCGAGCAACTGTCGTCGTTGCATGGTTCCAGCCTGGCGGCGCGGTATCAGGCGCTGTCGGCCGATCACCTGGAATTCATGACCGAGGATGACGCCATGGCCATGGCCGAGTCCGGCACCGTTGCGGTGCTGCTGCCGGGGGCATTTTATTTCCTGCGTGAAACCCGGTTGCCGCCCATGGATGCCCTGCGCAAGCACGGCGTGAAAATCGCCGTCGCCAGTGACTTCAACCCCGGCACCTCGCCGGCGTTGTCGTTGCGCCTGATGTTGAACATGGCCTGCACCTGCCTGCGCCTGACCCCGGAAGAGGCATTGGCGGGAGCAACGATTCACGCCGCCCAGGCCCTGGGCATGGCCGAAACTCATGGCTCGCTGGAGGCCGGTAAGGTGGCGGACTTTGTCGCCTGGCACATCGACCGCCCGGCCGACCTGGCGTACTGGCTCGGTGGCGATCTGGAAAAACGCGTCGTGCGCCACGGCGTGGAAATCGATTGAGGAGAACGGTTGTGGAGAAGGTCCTGAATTTCAAGCAAGGGCGCGTGCCGCTGTTGATCAGCATGCCTCACGCCGGCCTGCGCCTGACGCCGGCGGTAGAGGCCGGGTTGATCCCCGAGGCCCAGAGCCTGCCGGACACCGATTGGCATATTCCCCGGCTGTATGATTTCGCCGATGAGCTGGGCGCCAGCACCCTGGCCGCTGAATACTCGCGGTTCGTCGTCGACCTGAACCGTCCTTCCGATGACAAACCGATGTACGTCGGCGCCACCACCGGTCTGTACCCGGCGACGCTGTTCGATGGCGTGCCGTTGTTTCGCGAAGGCCTGGTGCCGTCCGCCGAGGAGCGGGCGACGTACTTGCAGCAGATCTGGATGCCCTACCATCAGGCCCTGCAACAGGAACTGGCACGGCTCAAGGCCGAGTTCGGCTATGCCTTGCTGTTCGATGCCCACTCGATCCGTTCGGTGATCCCGCACCTGTTCGATGGCAAGCTGCCGGACTTCAACCTCGGAACGTTCAACGGCGCCAGTTGCGACCCGACGCTGGCCAGCCAGCTCGAAGCCATCTGCGCCCGCCACGACCAGTTCACCCATGTGCTCAACGGGCGCTTCAAGGGCGGACACATCACCCGGCATTACGGCAACCCGGCCGAGGACATTCACGCGGTGCAACTGGAGCTGTGCCAGAGCACCTACATGGAAGAGTTCGAGCCATTCAACTATCGCCCGGACCTGGCGGCGCCGACCCAGGTGGTGCTCAGGGAATTGCTCGAAGGTTTCCTGGCGTGGGGGCGGCAGGCTTATAAAGATTAACCTGTGGTGAGGTAGCTTTTGTGGGGGGGGGGGGGGGG
>NZ_JBHFJB010000160.1:3785-4986 GCF_057334555.1 Pseudomonas sp. AGC41 | reverse complement strand
TTGCGGTCGCTACGCAACCGAGCGGGAGCAAGCTCCCTCGCCACAAGAGCATTCATGCTTCTCAACCTGTCGCCACCGTGCAAAACCGCGTCGCCACAGTTCATCTTCAGCCCCTCGACGCTGCGTAATGTTCCGGTCACGGTGCACCTAGACGCCGACCTACAACAATCCACTGCCGCACGAGACCTCTCCGATGAGAAGACCGTTCAAACGCTGTCTGTCGATCCTCTGCGGTACCGTCCTGTTGAGCTCCGGCGCGATGGCCGCCGAGGCAACGTCCTGCCAGACCGTGCGCATGGGCGTGGTCAACTGGACCGACGTGATCGCCACCAGTGGCATGGCTGACGTGCTGCTCACCGGCCTGGGCTACGAAAGCAAGCAGACCAGCGCCGTTCAGCAGATCATCTTCGCTGGCATCCGCGACAAGCGGCTCGACATCTTCCTGGGCTACTGGAAACCGGCGATGGACAAGAACATCGCCCCGTTCCTGGCGGCCAATCAAGTGAAAGTACTGGACAAACCAAGCCTGGCCGACGCCCAGGCCACCCTGGCCGTTCCCGACTACGTGGCGGCGGCGGGGCTCAAGACCTTCGCCGACATCGCCCGGTTCAAGGATCAATTGGGAGCGAAGATCTACGGCATCGAGCCGGGCAGCGGCGCCAACACCACCATCAAGACCATGATCGAGACCAATCACTTCGGTCTCAAGGATTTCAAGCTGATCGAGTCCGGCGAGGCCGGGATGCTGGCGGCGGTACAGCGGGCCGTCAATCGCAAGGAGTTCGTGGTCTTCGTCGGCTGGACCCCACACCCGATGAACATCAACATGAACATCACCTACCTGACCGGCAGCGAAGACGTCTATGGTCCGAACGAAGGCGCCGCGACTGTCTCCATCGTCACCGCGCCGGACTACGCCCAGCGGTGTCCGAACGTGCAGCGGCTGCTGGAAAACCTCACATTCAGCGCCGCCCAGGAAAGCCAGCTGATGGTGCCGATCATGGAACGCAAGACGCCCCAGGACGTCGCGCGACAATGGTTGCGCGAGCATCCCGAGGACCTGCAGCGCTGGCTCGCCGGCGTGACCAGCTTCGATGGCAAGGATGGCATCGCGGCGGTGCGGGCCAGTCTCAAGAACTGACACGATCTTGCGGGCACTGATAACCCCCGTGGGGGGGGGGGGGGGGGGGGGGGGGGGGGG
>NZ_JBHFJB010000160.1:0-3658 GCF_057334555.1 Pseudomonas sp. AGC41 | reverse complement strand
CCCCCCCCCCCCCCCCCCCACAAAAGCCTCCTGCCACGTCTTAGTGATCCACGGCGAACCACAATGGCCTACCCAGTCTCCCAGGCAATGTCCGCCTTCATCGACAAGACCCTGAGCTTCACCAGCCCGGATGACAGCCTCGCAGGTTCGCGCCAGGCCTACAGCCAGATGTGCCGGGCATTCACGCCGCCGTGTCCACCCACGCTTGCGGTCGAGGATCTGCGACTGGCCGGCGTGGCTGTCCGGGCCTACCACCCAGGTACTTCGCCGCCGCTCGCCGGGTGGCCGTGCATTCTTTACTTGCACGGTGGCGGTTGGGTGGTCGGGGACCTCGATTCCCATGATTTCATTTGCATGGAACTGGCCGCGGCCCTCGGCGTGCTGGTGGTGGCGGTGGATTACCGGCTCGCCCCGGAGCATCCGTTTCCCGCCGGGTTCGAAGATTGCCTCACCGTGTGGCGCCACCTGGGGGACCTGCCGTTTGCCATCAACCCTCGGCGCCGGGCTGTAGTAGGCGACAGCGCTGGCGGCAACCTCGCCGCTGCGGTGTGCCTGGCCTTGCGCGATGCTGGGCAGTCTTTGCCGCGATCCCAGGTGCTGATCTACCCGGCGCTTGGTGGCTCCGACGATTTGCCGTCGCGCACCGAATGTTTCGACGCGCCGCTCTTGAGCAGCAGCGATCTGCAACGCTATGACGCGTGGTACCTGCGTGGCGCGCAGCCGTCGCCCTATGCCGCGCCGTTGCTCGCTGATGATTTCAGCGGCCTGCCCGCGACGCTGGTTGCCGTGGCGCAGTGGGATCCGCTGCGCGACGACGGCGTCCTCTATAACGAGCGCCTGAGCGCCGCAGGAGTAGCCTCAGAGTTGTACAGCGGCGAGGGCCTGGTCCACGGTTGCCTGCGCGCGCGGGGCCAGGTGCCGGAGGTCGATCAGCTATATCGCAGGCTGCTGGCCTACCTGGCCGACACGCTTTGACTGCCGCGGGGCATGCTCATTAAGGTAATTCGGGTTTATGATGCCGGACGGCAGACTAAATAGAAGTCCCCACACGGATGACTCGACCCCTTACGGAGCGCGCAATGCAGACTTTGTACCCGCAGATCAAACCCCATGCCCGGCACGATCTGGCTGTCGATGACACCCACACGCTCTATGTCGATGAAAGCGGCTCGCCGGAAGGCCTGCCTGTCGTGTTCATCCACGGTGGCCCGGGGGCGGGTTGCGATGCGCAAAGCCGTCGCTACTTCGATCCGAACCTGTACCGCATCGTTACGTTCGACCAGCGCGGCTGCGGCCGTTCCACGCCTCACGCCAGCCTGGAAAACAACACCACCTGGGACCTCGTCGAAGACCTGGAGCGCATCCGCAAGCACCTGGGCATCGAAAAGTGGGTGCTGTTCGGTGGCTCCTGGGGCTCGACCCTGGCCCTGGCCTACGCCCAGACTCATCCGGAGCGGGTACATGGCCTGATCTTGCGTGGGATCTTTCTCTGCCGTCCGCAGGAAATCGAATGGTTCTACCAGGCCGGGGCCAGTCGCCTGTTTCCCGATTACTGGCAGGATTACATCGCGCCGATCCCCCTGGATGAGCGCGACGACTTGCTCAGCGCGTTTCACAAACGCCTGATCGGCAACGACCAGATCGCCCAGATGCACGCGGCCAAGGCCTGGTCCACCTGGGAGGGGCGCACCGCGACCCTGCGCCCGAACCCGCTGGTAGTCGATCGTTTCTCCGAGCCGCAGCGAGCGCTGTCGATCGCCCGGATCGAATGTCATTACTTCACCAACAACGCCTTCCTCGAACCCAACCAGTTGATTCGCGACATGGGCAAGATCGCCCATTTGCCGGGCGTCATCGTGCATGGTCGCTACGACGTGATCTGCCCGTTGGACAATGCCTGGGAGCTGCACCAGAACTGGCCCAACAGCGAGCTGCAGGTGATCCGCGACGCCGGCCATGCTGCTTCGGAACCAGGGATTACCGACGCGTTGGTGCGCGCGGCCGCGCAAATGGCCCGCCGCCTGCTCGACTTGCCACCCGAAGAAGCATGAAGGGGTTGTTGCAGCGCGTTCGCGGCGCCCGGGTCGAAGTCGCGGGCGAGATTGTCGGGGCGGTGGACTATGGCTTGCTGGTGTTGGTAGCTGTCGAGCCTGGGGATACCCGGGCCAGTGCCGACAAACTCCTGCACAAGCTGCTTAACTATCGGGTGTTCAGCGACGCCGACGGCAAGATGAACCTGTCCTTGGCGGACGTGGCGGGCGGGCTGCTGCTGGTCTCGCAGTTCACCCTGGCGGCGGATACCAAAAGCGGTCTACGCCCGAGCTTTTCAACCGCCGCGCCGCCCGCCCTTGGCGAAGAATTGTTCAACTATCTGCTGACCCAGGCGAAACAGGTGCATGGCACCGTGGCATCAGGTAGATTCGGCGCCGACATGCAAGTGCATCTGGTCAATGATGGCCCGGTAACCTTTCTGTTACAGGTCTGAAAGCGTTTGAAACATCTTTTCGGTCCGGTTTCGAGTCAAAACAGGGAGTTTTCTCGATAAATACTTTGCTAGCCCTGATGCGTTGTCACGCGGCCTACTAGATAATCGCGCGCTACGGGGGATCGGCGTTCGCCGGTCCATTTGACTTAGGTAGAGACTTGTCCTGAACCGTTTGGGGAATCATTTTGTCCCATCGGAGTCGGAACAATGCTCGCCAACTTGGCAAGAGTGGTCCGCAGGAGCGGTTTTTCAGCGCCGTTACCGTGCAGATACTTTATCTGGCCGTTGGTTTTTTGATCTGTTTTCGGCGAGGGTTGCTCGTGATTGTTAGTCCCTGTAATGCACCAAAAATGACTGCCAAACGGTTTAGAAACGCTCTGGTAGCGGGCTCGGCCCTGCTGTGCCTGTTTGGCGCGGGCCAACTGTGGGCATTCAGCCTGGATGATGTATCGGCGAAGGCACAAGAACTGGCCGGGCAGAAATTCGAAGCCCCGCGCAGTAACTTGCCGAACGAATTCCGCGAAATGAAATTCGCCGACTATCAGAAAATCCGTTTCCGCACCGAAAAAGCCGAGTGGGCCGATCAGAAGACTCCGTTCCGGCTGTCCTTCTATCACCAGGGCATGCATTTCGACACACCGGTGAAGATCAACGAAATCACCGCGACCACCGTCGATGAGATCAAATACGACCCGACACGCTTCGATTTCGGTGATGTGAAGTTCGATCCGAAGGCCACCGAACAGTTGGGCTACGCGGGTTTCCGCGTGTTGTACCCGATTAACAAGGCCGACAAGCAAGACGAAATCATGACCATGCTCGGCGCCAGCTACTTCCGCGTCATCGGCAAGGGCCAGGTTTATGGCTTGTCCGCTCGCGGCATGGCGATTGATACCGCATTGCCATCGGGTGAAGAATTCCCGCGTTTTCGTGAGTTCTGGATCCAGCGTCCGAAGCCGACCGACAAGCACCTGGTGATCTTCGCCTTGCTCGATTCGCCACGGGCCACCGGCGCTTATCGCCTGACCGTGCGGCCGGGCACCGATACCGTTGTTGACGTCAAATCGCGGGTTTTCCTGCGTGATCGCGTCAACAAGCTGGGCATCGCCCCGTTGACCAGCATGTTCCTGTTCGGCGCGAACCAGCCGTCCAAGGTCCTGAACTACCGTCGTG
>NZ_JBHFJB010000159.1:76135-81077 GCF_057334555.1 Pseudomonas sp. AGC41 | reverse complement strand
GCCGCCTTCGCGAGCAAGCTCGCTCCCACAGGGGAATTGCGGCGGAATCATCTCTGCGTCCCACCCGGAATCATTGTGGGAACGAGCCTGCTCGCGAAAGCGGTGGGTCAGTTGATAGAGATATGGCTGAAAGGCCGTCATCGCGAGCAGGCTCGCTCCCACAGTAGTTGCTGGTGAGCTTGCTCGCGATGGTGACGGGGGAAGCTTCAGCGGAACCGATCAACCTCTTTGCGCAGGTCCTGCGCCAGTTTTTCCAGTTCCTTGGCGGTGATTGCCAGGTTCGAGACTACTTCGCGTTGTTCGCTGTTGGCCATCGCGATGCTTTGCAGGTTGCTGCTGAGCAAGGTCGCGGTGCTGCTCTGCTCCTGGGTGGCCGTGGTTATCGCTGCGAACTGCTGACCGGCCGAGCGGCTTTGCTCGTCGATGCGCGCCAGGGCCGAGGCTACGTTGGCGTTGCGCGACAAGCCTTCCTGCATGAGCAGGTTGCCCTTCTCCATCGTACTGATGGCGTTGCCGGTTTCCTGTTGGATGCTATTGATCATGCCAGAGATTTCGTCGGTGGCCTGGCGGGTACGCGAAGCCAGGCTACGGACCTCGTCGGCCACCACGGCAAAACCACGGCCCTGCTCACCCGCGCGGGCAGCTTCGATGGCGGCGTTCAAGGCCAGCAGGTTGGTTTGCTCGGCAATCGAGGTGATCACACCGACGATGCCGCCAATTTCCTGGGAGCGCTGACCCAAGGTGTTGATGACCGTGGCCGTGCTGTTCAACGCGCCAGCGATCTGTTCCAGGGACGACGAAGCTTCGTCCATCGAGGTACGGCCGATGCGGGTCTGCTGGGCGTTGTCCTGGGCCAGGCGCTCGGTATTGCCCATGTTGTCGGCAATGTTCAGCGAGGTGGCGCTGAACTCTTCCACCGCCCCCGCCATGCTGGTGATTTCGCCGGACTGCTGCTCCATCCCTTCATACGCACCGCTGGACAATCCGGACAACGCCTGGGCACGACTGTTGACCTCCTGTGAGGCCTTGCGGATGTGCTCGACCATGGTCGACAAGGCTTGGCTCATCTGGTTGAAAGCACGGGCCAGTTGACCGATTTCGTCGTGGCTGGACACGTTAAGGCGCACGCTCAGGTCACCGGCGCCCAGCGCTTCGGCTTGACGTACCAAGTCGCCCAAGGGCGCCAATTTGCTCCGCAATAGCCATACTGCCGCGCCGACCGCCAGCAACATTGCCAGCAGGCTGCCAATTGCCAATTGCGTACCGACCTTCCAGGTTACCGCGTTGATTTCGGTTTTCGGCATGCTCGCCACGACCGCCCACGGCCCGCCCTCGAACGGCACGGCGACGCTGTAGAATTCTTCTGCGGTGTCTTCCCAGAACGCACCCTTGCCCGGCTTCTTGATCAAACCGGTGATAGCCGCGGTGGCGTTGTCCAGCGCCTGCACACCCGCTGGCGGTACCAACCATTTATTCTGTTCGTCCAACAGCGCCAGGGAACCGGTCTGGCCGATGCGGAAGCGCTTGAGGTTGTCGAATTGCGCATTCTGCGCATCGGTGTAATCGAATCCTACGTACAACACGGCAATGATCTTGCCGCTGCCGTCGCGAACGGGCGTGTATTGCGACATGTAGAAACGACCGAAGAGCAAGGCCCGGCCGATGTAGCTCTGCCCGCTGATCACCGGCCCGTACGCCGGGCCGGCGCGGTCGAGTACGGTGCCGATGGCCCGCGTACCGTCCTGCTTGCTCACCGAAGTACTGACACGGATGAAGTCGTCGCCGCTGCGCACGAATATCGTCGCCACGCCGGCGGTCATCGCCTTGAACTCGTCCACTTCCTTGAAGTTGTTGTTCAACACTTCGCTGCCCAGGCTCAAGCCTGGCGTCTGCACGCCCGCCACTGCCACCGGCTGGTCCGGATGCACGCTCAGGCCCGCGCTGAAGCGCTTTTCGAACAGGCCAGCCAAGCGCTGGGTGCTCTCGCGCAAGGTGCTGTGGAAGGTATTGAGCTGGTCGGCCATCAGCCGCGCTTCGCTGGCCAGGTGCTCTTCACGAGTGGAAAGGTTGGCGGCGTCCAGTGAACGCAAGGCGAAGACGGTACTGCCGGAAATCACGACCGCCAGTATCACGGCAAGGGCAAGGCCTAGCTGTGAGGCGATCCGGGCGCGGGGTTGAGACATGACGGCTCCTGGCCGAGAGACTGGATCATCCTGATCACGTCGCACGCTCGGCATTCAATTTTTGAGAGGTGGGCCCTTTCTGTACGAAGGTTCTATGTTCACGGCTTCGGCAGCAAAACCGAATACTTGAGCGCTTTGGAAGGAATAAAGCCAAGTCGCCAGCGGGGCCTGTTTGTTCCTTCAGGCCAGGCGTTTCACGTCGGGCAGTTGCATGGCGCTTACCTCGCCCTGGAGAAAATCGCTGAGCCTGCGCAAACGTTCACCTCCAGGCCGGGTCTTCGGCCAGACGAGGTAATAGTGTTCGCCGCTGGCAACAGCCGTAGGCCACGGCAGACTCAAGCGTCCCTGGGCAACGTCCTCGGCGACCATCAACAGATCGCCCATGGACACACCATAGCCCCGCGCGGCAGCGATCATGCCCAGTTCCAGCGTATCGAATACCTGGCCGCCCTTGAGCGAAACCTTGTCCGCCAGCCCCATGCGCTGCAACCAGTTGCGCCAGTCCCGGCGATCCGGCGTAGGGTGCAACAGCTCGGCGCTGGCCAGCCGCGCCACGTCCCAGGGTTGGTCGTTGAGCAGAGTCGGTGCGCCGACCGGAATCAGCTCCTCGGGGAACAGCAGACTGGCCTCCCAGTCCGCCGGAAAGTGCCCGTTGCCCAGCAGAACCGCGCAGTCGAACGGCTCGGTGTTGAAGTCCACCGAGTCGACGTCCATCCAGGCGCTGGTCAATTGCACTTCGTTGCCGGGTTGCAGATGCCGAAAGCGGCTCAGGCGCGCCAGCAACCAACGCATGGTCAGGGTCGAAGGCGCCTTCATGCGCAAAATTCCGTCCTCGCCGTGCAAGGTATGGCAAGCCCGCTCCAGCGCCATGAAACCCTCCCGCACGCCCGGCAGCAGCAGGCGTGCCGCCTCGGTCAGTTGCAGGTTGCGGCCGCTGCGCTGAAACAGCCGACAGGCGAAGTGCTCTTCGAGCGTGCGAATGTGCCGGCTGACCGCGCTCTGGGTAATCGATAGCTCTTCAGCGGCGCGGGTAAACGAGCTGTATCGCGCCGCCGCTTCGAATGCCCGCAACGCATAAAGAGGAGGGAGGCGGCGAGACATCGGAAAGACTCCTGTGGCTTTTTTCGAACCCTATCAGAAGATTCGCCCAGCATGAGTTTTAATCATGCCAGCAATCGGATTTATCCTTTTGTGCAAACCACCACAAGCGCCGAGAATCGACGTCTTACTGCCTTGTTTGAACATGGAGCGTGACGATCATGCGGCATCCGGTGCGTACCGAACTCTGGGCCATCCTGCGGCTGGCGGGGCCGTTGATTGCTTCGCAGTTGGCGCACATGCTGATGGTGCTGACCGACACCTTGATGATGGCGCGCCTGAGTCCCGAAGCCTTGGCCGGTGGCGGCCTGGGGGCGGCGAGTTACTCGTTCGTGTCGATTTTCTGCATCGGCGTGATCGCCGCAGTCGGTACGCTGGTCGCGATCCGTCAGGGCGCTGGCGATATTGAGGGCGCCACCCGGCTGACCCAGGCCGGGTTATGGCTGGCCTGGCTGATGGCGCTGGTGGCCGGGTTACTGTTGTGGAACCTCAAGCCGGTGCTGCTGTTGTTCGGCCAGACTGAAACCAACGTCCTCGCGGCCGGCCAGTTCCTGCTGGTCCTGCCGTTCGCCCTGCCCGGTTATCTGAGTTTCATGGCCCTGCGCGGATTTACCAGCGCGATCGGCCGGGCCACGCCGGTCATGGTGATCAGCCTCGGCGGCACGGTGGCCAACTTCCTGCTCAACTACGCGCTCATCACCGGCATGTTCGGCTTGCCGAAACTCGGCCTGATGGGGATCGGCCTGGTGACAGCGATTGTTGCCAACTGCATGGCCCTGGTGCTTGCCTGGCACATCCACCGGCACCCAGCCTACCGCGCCTATCCATTGCTGGAAGGCCTGTCGCGGCCCAATCGCCAATACCTCAAGGAACTGTGGCGCCTGGGCCTGCCAATTGGTGGTACCTACGCCGTGGAAGTCGGGCTGTTCGCGTTCGCCGCGCTGTGCATGGGGACCATGGGCAGCACGCCGTTGGCGGCGCACCAGATCGCTCTGCAAATCGTCTCGGTGGCATTCATGGTTCCGGCGGGTATGTCGTACGCGATCACCATGCGCATCGGCCAGCATTACGGCGCCGGGCAATTGCTCATGGCGCGCCTGGCCGGACGGGTCGGGATCGGCTTTGGCGCGGCGGCGATGCTGGCCTTCGCCATGGTGTTCTGGCTGCTGCCCAATCAACTGATCGGTTTGTTCCTGGATCACAATGACCCGGCGTTCCGCCCGGTGATCGACCTGGCTGTGAGCCTGCTGGCCGTGGCGGCTTGGTTCGAGCTGTTCGACGGTACGCAAACCATTGCCATGGGCTGTATCCGTGGCCTGAAGGACGCCAAGACCACCTTCCTGGTGGGCCTGGGTTGCTACTGGCTGATCGGCGCACCCGCTGCGTGGTGGATGGCCTTCCATTTGAGCTGGGGGCCGACCGGCGTCTGGTGGGGCCTGGCCCTGGGGCTGGCCTGCGCGGCGGTGAGCTTGACGTGGGCATTCGAGTGGAAGATGAAGCGGATGATTCGCCGCGAGCCGGAGCAGCAGAGCTTCGAAGCGATCCAGGCGAAGTGAAATACATCCCCTGTGGGAGCGAGCCTGCTCGCGAAGGCGATGAGTCAGTTGGTGGATGTCCGGCTGACACTCCGCTTTCGCGAGCAGGCTCGCTCCCACAGGATT
>NZ_JBHFJB010000159.1:62608-76109 GCF_057334555.1 Pseudomonas sp. AGC41 | reverse complement strand
GGCTCGCTCCCACAGGATTTGCGTCAGCTCACGATTTCCTGCGTCGCCTGGCCACCCTCAAACGTCAGATATTCAACCAATTCCACCAACGGCAGCGGCTTGCTGATCAGGAAGCCCTGCACCTGATCGCAACCGAAACCCCGCAGCAGATCCATCTGCTCACGGGTCTCGACGCCTTCGGCCACGACTTCAAGATTGAGGTTGTGGGCCAAGTTGATCATCGCGTGCACCAGCTTGCGGTTTTCTTCACGCTGCTCCATGCCGCCAACGAAACTCTTGTCGATCTTGAGCAGGGCGATGGGCAGGCTGTTGAGGTGCACGAAGGAGGAAAATCCGGTGCCGAAATCATCCAGGGAGAACCGCACGCCCAGGCGCCCCAGGGCATCCATGGTCTGCTTCACCAGCTCGCTGCGACGCATGACGGCGGTTTCGGTGAGTTCGAACTCCAGCCACTGCGCCTCAACCCCCCGCTCGATGATCAATCGGCTCAAGGTCGGCAGCAGCTGGCTGTCCTGGAATTGCCGGAACGACAGGTTGATCGCCATGTGCAGCGGCGCCAGCCCGCGCTCGCGCAGGGCCTGCATGTCTCGTAGCGCGCGGGAAATCACCCAGTAGCCCAACGGTACGATCAGCCCGCTCTGCTCGGCCAGCGGCACGAATTCGCTCGGCGGCAGCAGCCCGCGCTCGCCGTGACGCCAGCGCACCAGGGCTTCGAGGCCGACGATGGAGCCATCGGCAAGGTTCAGCCGCGGCTGGTAATGCAATTCCAGTTCGTCGCGACGCAGTGCCCGACGCAGCTCGCTTTCCAGATCGGCGAGACTGCGGGCGTTGCGATTGATGCGCTCGTTGAAGATATGAAAGGTGCAGCCTTGCGTGCTCTTGGCTTGCTGCATGGCGATGTGCGCGTGCCACATCAGCGGGTCGGCACCGGCCTGGGCGCGAGCATGGGCGATCCCCAGGCTGCAGCCGATCAGCAGGCTTTCGCCATCGATCCAGTAGGGTTCAGCCATGGCTTCGGTGATGCGCTCGGCCATCCACTCGGCCCGCTGGGGCGCGCGACGGGTATCGATCAGCAGGGCGAATTCGTCGCTGCCCAGCCGCGCCAGTTGATCGCCGACTTCCAGCGCGCCCTTGAGCCGCGAGACCACCTGCAGGATCAGACGGTCGCCGGCCTGATGACCGAGCGCGTCGTTGGCGTGACGAAAGTTATCGAGGTCGAGATGGCCGAGCGCCAGGCCACGGCCTTCGTTTTCAGCCAGGCGTGCCGCCAACAGGGTCTGGAAGCCCTGACGGTTGGCGATGCCGGTCAGCGGATCCTGCTCGGCGAGCCGTTGCAGAGTATTTTCCAGCACCCCGCGCTCGCGCACATGGCGCAGGCAACGACGCAGTGTTGCCTCATCGAGCACGTCACGCACCAGCCAGTCGCTGACACCATCGGGGGGAGTCACCGGTTCGTGCTCAAGCAACAGGACCGTTGGCAAGCGGCAACGACCGGGCGCCGGCTGCAAGGCAGCGACAGTCAACAGGACCGCATTGCGGTTGTCTTCGAACAGGCTGCTGACCGACTCCCAGCTTGGGGCGCTGATCAACACGACCGACGGCCCCATGGGCGCCAGGCACTCGCGCAATATCGCTGACCACTCAGGCGTTTCGGCCAACAACAGCAAACGCAAGGGTTCGACAGGCGTAGACAAGCTGACTCCCTAGACTCTGCAAGGTGGTAGGCGCGGGGCATTATGACTCGCCGACAGGCAATCACCAATGCCAATGGTTCTCAAACACTCGGTTTTGACGGTTTTTCGCCTTTAAAAACGAACGTTAGACCCAAATCCCGTCCGCATCCTGAGGGAAAGTAACAAAAGCGGCAATTGAAGATGATGTGCGGCGTCACAAGTCGGACAGAGCAGCACAAATCTCAGAGCCTGTTAAAATGCCGGCCCATTTCGCAAACGACTCCCTGAATCCTGTCATGTCCCGACTCAATCCCCGGCAGCAAGAAGCCGTGAA
This sequence comes from Pseudomonas sp. AGC41, assembly GCF_057334555.1. Taxonomy (NCBI): domain Bacteria; kingdom Pseudomonadati; phylum Pseudomonadota; class Gammaproteobacteria; order Pseudomonadales; family Pseudomonadaceae; genus Pseudomonas; species Pseudomonas sp. AGC41. The sequence goes on along the minus strand of NZ_JBHFJB010000159.1, from coordinate 74,102 downwards.
CTATGTCGGCGGCCCTCTTTTGGTGCTCGCCGGTGCAGGCTCCGGCAAGACCAGCGTGATCACCCGCAAGATCGCGCACCTGATCCAGAATTGCGGCATCCGCGCCCAATACATCGTCGCGATGACCTTCACCAACAAGGCTGCGCGGGAGATGAAGGAACGGGTCGGCGGCCTGTTGCGCGCCGGCGAAGGCCGCGGCCTGACGGTCTGTACGTTTCACAACCTGGGCCTGAACATCATCCGCAAGGAACATGCGCGGCTGGGCTACAAGCCGGGCTTCTCGATTTTCGACGAGACCGACGTCAAGGCCCTGATGACGGACATCATGCAGAAGGAATACTCGGGCGACGACGGCGTCGACGAGATCAAGAACATGATCGGCGCCTGGAAAAACGACCTGATCCTGCCGCCCGAAGCCCTGGAGAATGCCCGCAACCCCAAGGAACAGACCGCCGCCATCGTCTACGCCCACTACCAGCGCACCCTCAAGGCCTTCAACGCGGTGGACTTCGACGACCTGATCCTGCTGCCGGTCAAGCTGTTCCAGGACCACGCCGACATCCTTGAAAAATGGCAGAACAAGGTTCGTTACCTGCTGGTGGACGAATACCAGGACACCAACGCCAGCCAGTACCTGCTGGTGAAACTGCTGATCGGCAAACGCAACCAGTTCACCGTGGTCGGCGACGATGATCAGTCGATCTACGCCTGGCGCGGCGCGCGGCCGGAAAACCTGATGTTGCTCAAGGAAGACTACCCATCGCTCAAGGTGGTGATGCTGGAGCAGAACTATCGCTCCACCAGCCGCATCCTGCGCTGCGCCAACGTGCTGATCTCCAACAACCCCCACGAATTCGAAAAGCAGTTGTGGAGCGAAATGGGCCACGGCGATGAGATCCGTGTGATCCGTTGCCGCAACGAAGACGCCGAAGCAGAACGCGTGGCCATGGAAATCCTCAGTCTGCACCTGCGCACCGACCGGCCCTACAGCGATTTTGCGATCCTCTATCGCGGCAACTACCAGGCCAAGCTGATCGAGCTTAAGTTGCAGCATCACCAGATCCCCTATCGTCTGTCGGGAGGCAACAGCTTCTTCGGACGCCAGGAAGTGAAGGACCTGATGGCCTACTTCCGCCTGATCGTGAACCCGGACGACGATAACGCCTTCCTGCGGGTGATCAACGTGCCACGCCGGGAAATCGGTTCGACCACCCTGGAAAAACTTGGCAACTACGCCACCGAGCGCAAGATTTCGATGTACGCCGCCACCGATGAAATCGGCTTGGGCGAGCACCTGGACAGCCGCTTCACCGACCGCCTGGCGCGCTTCAAGCGCTTCATGGACAAAGTCCGCGAACAATGTGCCGGCGAGGACCCGATCGCGGCGCTGCGCAGCATGGTCATGGACATCGACTATGAAAACTGGCTGCGCACCAACAGCTCCAGCGACAAGGCCGCCGACTACCGCATGGGCAACGTCTGGTTCCTGATCGAGGCGTTGAAGAACACCCTGGAAAAAGACGAAGACGGCGACATGACCGTCGAGGACGCCATCGGCAAGCTCGTTTTGCGAGACATGCTCGAGCGCCAGCAGGAAGAGGAAGAAGGCGCCGAAGGCGTGCAGATGATGACCCTGCACGCCTCCAAGGGCCTGGAGTTTCCCTACGTGTTCATCATGGGCATGGAAGAAGAAATCCTCCCGCACCGCTCCAGCATCGAAGCCGACACCATTGAAGAAGAACGGCGCCTGGCCTACGTCGGGATTACCCGGGCGCGCCAGACACTGGCCTTCACCTTCGCCGCCAAGCGCAAGCAGTACGGCGAAGTGATCGACTGCGCCCCGAGCCGTTTTCTCGATGAGCTGCCACCGGACGACCTGGCCTGGGAAGGCAATGACGACACGCCGACGGAAGTCAAAGCCGTTCGCGGCAACAGCGCCCTGGCGGATATACGCGCGATGTTGAAGCGCTAGAATCGATTATTTTTCACTGACTTCAGGCGCCGACGCGTCATCAGAGGAGGCTTCATGGAAGCCCTGCATCAGAAAATTCGTGAACAAGGCATCGTGCTTTCCGATCAGGTCCTGAAGGTGGATGCGTTCCTCAACCACCAGATCGACCCGCAGTTGATGAAGCTGATCGGCGATGAATTCGCCGCGCTGTTCAAGGATTCGGGCATCACCAAGATCGTCACCATCGAGGCCTCGGGCATCGCCCCGGCGATCATGACCGGGCTGAACCTTGGCGTGCCGGTGATCTTCGCGCGCAAACAGCAGTCGCTGACCCTGACGGAAAACCTGTTGTCCGCCACCGTGTATTCGTTCACCAAGAAGACCGAAAGCACCGTCGCCATCAGCCCGCGCCACCTGAACAGCAGCGACCGCGTGCTGATCATCGATGACTTCCTGGCCAACGGCAAAGCCTCCCAGGCGCTGATTTCCATCATCAAGCAGGCCGGCGCCACCGTGGCCGGGCTGGGCATCGTGATCGAGAAATCCTTCCAGGGTGGCCGCGCTGAGCTGGATGCCCAGGGCTACCGCGTCGAGTCGTTGGCGCGTGTGAAGTCGCTGGCGGGCGGGGTTGTGACCTTCATCGACTGATCACCCATATCCCCTGTGGGGGGGGGGGGGGGCTCGCGAAAGCGGCCTGTCAGACACATCGTGTGTAACAGAGACACCGCTTCGCGAGCAGGCTCGCTCCCACAGGAGTTCAGGTTGCCTGTTGTTGCACAGTCGCCTTGAGCCCCGCCAGCAATAACCGCTGGGCCAACTCTTCCTTGAGCCCCTCCGGATTGGTCAGCTGCATCCGCTCCAGATGCCCGGCAAACTCCCAAGGCTCCGGCGCATCCAGCGCGGCCTTGCCCAACTCCAGAATCTCGCTGAGCTTGAACTTGCTCTTGAGCCAGTTCAGCGCTCGCAGCAGATCCCGCTCCAGCCCATCGAAATCGCAGCCCAACGGATACTCCGGGAACAGGTTGGGATGCCGCGCCTGGATCGCCTGCAAACGCTCCGAGGTGTTGTCGGCGAAACGTGGGTCGAGACGGAAATCCTTCGGCAATTTGCCGGCGCTCTGGGCCTGCTCGATCAGCCCCGGCTGGAAGCGTGAATCGCTGATGTTGAGCAACGCCTCGATCACCGCCGCGTCGGTCTTGCCGCGCAGGTCGGCAATGCCGTACTCGGTCACGACGATGTCCCGCAGGTGCCGGGGAATGGTGCAATGGCCGTATTCCCAGACGATATTGGAACTGACCACGCCACCTGACTCGCGCCAACTGCGCAGCAGCAGGATCGAGCGCGCCCCTTCCAGTGCATGCCCTTGGGCAACAAAGTTGTATTGCCCACCCACACCGCTGAGCACTCGCCCATCTTCCAATTGGTCAGCCACCCCGGCGCCCATCAGTGTCATGGTGAACACCGTATTGATGAACCGCGCATCAAGTCGCTGCAGGCGCTTGAGTTGTTCCTGGCCGTACAATTCGTTGATGTAGCTGATGCGCGTCATGTTGAATTCGAAGCGCCGGTTCTGCGGCAATTCGCGCAGGCGCTCGTAGAAACTGGCCGGGCCGAGGAAGAACCCGCCATGGATGCAAATGCCGTCGGGTTGCGCCGCCTCGTCGAGTGTCCCGGCGTTCGCCTGCTCCTGGGTCGGCTCATCGGGATAGACCTTGCGCCGGATGATCCCGGCCTCCGCGAGCACCAGCAAACCGTTGACGAACATTTCGCTGCAACCGTACAGCCCTTTGGCAAACGGCTCGGTCCCGCCCTCTCGCTCGATCAACTGCGCCCACTGGCTCAGATTCAGGTCCGCCAGCAACGCCTGGTAACCGGCGTTATCGGCCTGGCGCGCCAACAACGCCGCCGTCAACGCATCGCCCATGGAGCCGATGCCGATCTGCAACGTACCGCCGTCACGCACCAGGGTGCTGGCATGCAAGCCGATCAAATGGTCCTGGAACCCCACCGGCATGTTCGGCGTAGAGAACAGCGTGTGGCTGTCCTTCTCGTCGATCAGCAGGTCGAAAGCGTCAATGCCGATTTCCGCATCACCGGGCATGTAGGGCAATTCACTGTGGACCTGCCCGACCAAGAGGATGGTCTCGCCCGCCTCGCGTCGCCTGGCAATCATCGGCAACAGGTCCAGGGTGATGTCCGGGTTGCAGCTCAGGCTCAGGCGATCCGGATGTTCCGGGTCGCTTGCCACCAACTGCGCGATCAGGTTCAGGCCAGACGCGTTGATGTCCCGCGCCGCGTGGCTGTAGTTGCTGCTGACGTAGTCCTGCTGCGCCGCGGCACTGTGCAGCAGGCTGCCGGGCTGCATGAAGAATTGCTGCACGCGGATGTTTGCCGGCAGGCTGTCGCGCTGCAGATCGGCAAGGTAATCGAGTTCGGGATAGTCGCCGAAGACCCGGTCGACGAAGGGTTCGAGGAAGCGTTTCTGCAGACCGTCGCCCAGGCTCGGTCGACCCAGGCTCAACGCCGTGTAGATAGTCAGCTGCCGCTCGGGCAGTTGGGCGATGCGCCGGTACAGCGCGTTGGCGAACAGGTTGGGCTTGCCCAGCCCCAATGGCATGCCCAGGTGGATATGCGCGGGCAAGCGCTCGAGCACGTCATCCACTGCCTGTTCGATTGAACACAACTGCACCATCCGACCCTCCGGGACATTCCATGAATGTGGGTTGGACCGAGCTTGCCGGGTCTTGGTTGCGATGAACAGCCCCGGAAAAATCCCAGGCGCAAAAAAGCCGCTCGAAAGCGGCTTTTTCGTGAAAGATGCTGGCGAATTATAGACCGGACATTTCTTTGATGGCGCCCTTGAGCTCGTCATCGGAGCAATCGGCGCAAGTGCCTTTAGGCGGCATGGCGTTTACCCCAGTAATGGCCTTGGCCAGAATACCATCGAGGCCGCCCTGGTGATCGGCGCGCTCTTTCCAGGCCGCCTTGTCGCCGATTTTCGGCGCACCCAGCAGGCCGGTGCCGTGGCAGGCGTTGCAATGCTTGGCAATGACGTCCTTGGGCGCCTTGGCACCGCCAGCGCCGCCGGCTGCAGTGGCCACTTCCATGCCTTTGCATTCCTTGCCCTGAACACAAACCTGGCCAACGGGTTCAAGGCGCTTGGCGATTTCGTCGTTCGGCGCCGCTTGAGCGCTCGCAGCCCACAGGGCCAATACGGTTGCTGGTGCAGCCAGCATTTTCATAATTAGGTTCACGCGTACACCCTCAATGGTGGCTAGTCACGCCTGCGGCCACGGTTTGCAGGCGGGCGCAAGTATAGCGGTAAGCCTGTCACTCTGAAACAACCCCAAAGTCACAAGGGTCTTGTTTGTCATGACAGCCCAACTGGCGGGCGCCTAAGCCCTGCGGGCCTGGCGCCTCTTGGTCTAGAAATTCGCCGGAGTGGCTGCGCTGATCAGTCGCGCCGGCACGTCGAACGGATTGCGGAAACGATGTGGCTTGGTACTTTCAAAATAGTAGCTGTCGCCGGCCTCAAGCACGAAGGTTTCTGCGCCCACCACCAATTCCAGCCGCCCTTCCACCAGGATCCCGGTTTCCTCGCCCTCGTGAGTGAGCATTTCGTCACCGGTGTCGGCGCCAGGCGGATAGATTTCGTTCAGGAAGGCGATCGCCCGGCTCGGATGCGCCCGGCCCACCAGTTTCATGGTCACGGCGCCGTCGGAGATGTCGATCAGTTCGTTGGCTTTATAGACGATCTGGGTCGGTTTCTCCTGGAGGATCTCTTCGGAGAAAAACTCGACCATGGACATGGGAATCCCGCCAAGGACCTTGCGCAGCGAGCTGATCGAGGGGCTCACGCTGTTTTTCTCGATCATCGAAATAGTGCTGTTGGTGACGCCCGCGCGCTTGGCGAGTTCGCGCTGGGAAAGGCCTTTGAGTTTACGAATGGATTGCAGTCGTTCACCGACGTCCAATGCTGGAGCCTCCAGGGAATCAGGTTGTGTGGAAAGTGAGCGTTATCATGGCGACAGCGTTCAGTATTTACAACACTTTGACCCGAATCCTGTGCAGTGAAGCGACTTTCGGTAGATCGCGCTGAGCGTCACCCCTCGGAATAGAGCCTTGGCACTCGCCGCAGGTTGCAGAAGATCTGGTACGGAATGGTGCCGGCAGCCTTCGCGACGTCGCTGGCGAGGACATTTTTTCCCCAGAGCTCGACCGTGGAGCCAAGCCCTGCCTGGGGAATATGGGTCAAATCCACCGCCAGCATGTCCATCGATACCCGCCCGACCAGTTGGCTGAGCTGCCCGTCCACCATCACCGGCGTGCCGTTGGGCGCCTGGCGCGGGTAACCGTCGGCATAGCCCATGGCGACTACGCCGACCCGGGGCGGCTGGGCGGTAACGAAACGAGCGCCGTAGCCCACCGGTTCGCCAGCGGGAAGCTCGCGCACGCTGATGATCTTCGACTCCAACGTCATCACCGGTTGCAGGCGCGAAGCAACGGCATTGGCCTCCTCGAACGGTGTCGCGCCGTACAGCATGATGCCGGGCCGCACCCAGTCGCTGGGAATCTGCGGCCAGCCCAGCACCGCCGGCGAGTTGCGCAGGCTGACCTCGGCCATCAAGCCGTGGCGGGTCTGCTCGAATACCGCCAGTTGTTGCAGGCTGCTGGGGTCATGCAGTTCATCGGCACGGGCAAAGTGACTCATCAATACGATCTTTGCCACGTTGCCACTGGCCAGCAGGCGACGATACGCCGGCTGAAAATCGTCCGGGTGCAATCCGACCCGATGCATGCCCGAATCGAGCTTGAGCCAGACCGTGATCGGCTTGGCCAGCGTCGCGCGCTCTATCGCTTCGAGCTGCCACAACGCATGCACCACGCACCAGAAATCGTGCTCGACGATGAATGCCAGCTCATCGGCCTCGAAGAAACCTTCCAGCAACAGGATCGGCCCACGTATACCACCGGCCCGCAGTTCCAGGGCCTCTTCAATGCAGGCCACGGCGAACCCATCCGCCGTTTCCTGCAAGGCCTCGGCGCAGCGCACCGCGCCATGCCCGTAGGCGTCGGCCTTGATCACTGCAAGGGCCTTGGCCCCGGTGACATCACGGGCCAGTTGATAATTGTGACGCAGGGCTTGGAGATCGATCAGGGCACGGGCAGGACGCATGGCGGCAGGCTTCTAGGCGGTCATGGGTAAAAAAACCGGCGCAGGCTGACGGCATCAGCCATCAACGGCGCCGGGAGAGGGAGCTTTTCGACAGATGTCAGGGCAGCGCGGCCACGACGGACAGCTCGACCAGAATCTGCGGTTCGCACAACTTGGCTTCGACAGTGGCGCGGGCCGGGGCGACGCCCTTGGGCAGCCATTTGTCCCACACCGCATTCATGCCTTGAAAATCGGCGTCGATGTCCTTCAGGTAGATGGTCACTGACAGCAGGCGGCTCTTGTCGGTCCCGGCCAGGTCCAGCAGGCGCTCGATGTTGGCCAAGGTCTCGCGGGTCTGCTGCTCGATACCGGCGCTCATGTCGTCGCCGACCTGTCCGGCCAGGTAAACGGTGCCGTTGTGCACAACGACCTGACTCATGCGGTCATTGGTGAGCTGGCGCTGGATTGCCATGTTTAGCGGACTCCTGAGGTTTGCTGCCATAACGGGAAATATCGAGGCCTTCGGCGCTGATCTGCGGCGTTTTCTTCGCCATCAGGTCCGCCAGAAGGCGACCGGAACCACAGGCCATGGTCCACCCGAGGGTGCCGTGGCCGGTATTGAGGAACAGATTCTTGAACGGCGTGGCGCCAACGATCGGCGTGCCGTCCGGGGTGGTCGGGCGCAGGCCGGTCCAGAAACTGGCCTGGGCCAGGTCGCCGCCCTGAGGATAAAGGTCGTTGACGATCATCTCCAGGGTTTCGCGCCGACGCGGGTTGAGCGAGAGGTCAAAACCGGCGATTTCCGCCATGCCGCCGACGCGAATCCGGTTGTCGAACCGGGTGATCGCAACCTTGTAGGTTTCGTCGAGGACGGTCGAAGTCGGTGCCATCGCCGCATTGGTGATCGGCACGGTCAAAGAATAACCCTTGAGCGGATACACCGGCGCGCGGATACCCAGCGGCTTGAGCAATTGCGGCGAGTAGCTGCCCAGGGCCAGGACGTAGCGGTCGGCGGTTTCCAACTTGCCGTCGATCCAGACGCCATTGATGCGATCCCCGGCAAAATCCAGGCGCTCGATGTTCTGGTCGAAGCGAAATTGTACGCCGAGCTTCACAGCCATTTCCGCCAGGCGCGTGGTAAACATCTGGCAATCCCCGGTCTGGTCGTTGGGCAGGCGCAGCGCACCAGCCAGGATATCGGTGACATTGGCCAGGGCCGGTTCAACCCGGGCGATGCCTTCGCGATCGAGCACTTCGAACGGCACACCCGACTCCTCGAGCACGGCGATGTCCTTGGCCGCGCCATCGAGCTGGGCCTGGGTGCGGAACAATTGGGTAGTCCCCAGCCTGCGACCTTCGTAGGCGATGCCGGTTTCGGCGCGCAATTCGTCGAGGCAGTCACGGCTGTACTCGGACAGGCGGACCATGCGCTCCTTGTTGATCGCATAGCGGCTGGCGGTGCAGTTGCGCAGCATCTGCGCCATCCACAGGTACTGGTCGATGTCGACGGTGGCCTTGATTGCCAGCGGTGCGTGACGCTGCAGCAGCCATTTGATGGCCTTGAGCGGCACGCCCGGCGCGGCCCACGGCGAGGCGTAGCCCGGCGATACCTGGCCGGCGTTGGCGAAGCTGGTTTCCATGGCTGGCGCCGGCTGACGGTCGACCACCACCACTTCAAACCCGGCACGGGCCAGATAGTAAGCACTGACGGTACCGATGACGCCGCTACCCAAGACCAGAACGCGCATGTTGAAACCCTCATCGCGGATAACCGCTGACGTTTGTTATACAAAAGCTTAGATGCGCGCAGTGTAAAAAAGATCAGCCAGTGCTTTTCACTATATAAATGCCTATATTTGGCGAGAATTCTTGGCAAAAACCCTTTTCACGGAGGCGCATCACCTGTGCGTACCAATACCCAGACCAAACGTGAGCTGGACAAGATCGACCGCAACATCCTGCGCATCCTCCAGGCCGACGGGCGAATCTCTTTCACCGAGCTGGGGGAAAAGGTCGGGCTTTCCACCACGCCTTGCACCGAGCGGGTGCGACGGCTGGAGCGCGAAGGCATCATCATGGGCTATAACGCCCGGCTCAATCCGCAGCACTTGAAGGGCAGCCTGCTGGTGTTCGTCGAGATCAGCCTCGACTATAAATCCGGCGACACGTTCGAAGAGTTCCGACGCGCCGTACTGAAGTTGCCTCACGTACTGGAATGCCACCTGGTGTCGGGGGATTTCGACTATCTGGTGAAGGCGCGGATTTCCGAGATGGCCTCGTACCGCAAGCTGCTGGGTGACATCCTGCTCAAGCTGCCCCACGTTCGTGAGTCCAAGAGCTACATCGTGATGGAGGAAGTGAAGGAAAGCCTGAACCTGCCGATTCCGGATTGACGGTTGGCTTCAGGCCGCCTTCGCGAGCAGGCTCGCTCCCACACAGGTAGGTGGCGAACTGGTGGGAGCGAGCCTGCTCGCGAAGGCCGCGACCCGGTTTCCCTTGGCGGCTAGACCAATACCTGCCGAGTGCTGGCCATGTATTCATGAATCTGCTTCTCGACCCGCGGATGAATCAGCTCCACCGGCCGCCGCCCATTCGGGCATGGCAAGGTCGCGGTGGTACCGAACAACCGGCAGATCAGCGGCCGCTCATCGTAGACCGTGCACCCGTTCGGCCCCAGGTGCACGCAATCGAGCGCCTCCAGGGCCGCGTCCTGTTCGGCGCGGCTCTTGCGTGGTAAACGAGCCATTTCCTCGGGCGAGGTGGTCACCGGACCACAGCAGTCATGGCAGCCCGGTACGCACTCGAACGTAGGAATTTGCTGACGTAGCGTGCGGATTTTTTGACTGTTGCAGCTCATCTAGGCCATTACCGAATCGGGACAGCTGAGGATTCTGCCTTAAAGGCCCCCTGCCAGACAGCATCCGCCGACCAATGTTGCCGACTGAGGAAGGCCCGGCTTATGCTCCGTAAAATTTCTCAAACACAACAATCAGGATTACGCACATGAACGCCCGTGTTCAGCAACCTGTCCCGAGCCACGCGCACGCCGCCTCCTACTACGCCGCCAGCAGCCTGCCGCAGCCGGACCATCCGGTGCTGCAAGGCGAGTTAGTGGCGGATGTCTGCGTGGTGGGCGGCGGGTTCTCCGGGCTGAACACAGCCATCGAGCTGGCCGAGCGCGGCCTGAGTGTGGTGCTGCTTGAGGCGCATAAGATCGGTTGGGGCGCCAGCGGGCGGAACGGCGGCCAATTGATTCGCGGCGTGGGTCATGGTCTCGATCAGTTTGCGCCAATCGTGGGCACCGACGGCGTGCGTCAGATGAAACTGATGGGGCTTGAAGCGGTGGAAATCGTCCGCCAGCGGGTCGAGCGCTTTCAGATTCCTTGCGACCTCACCTGGGGCTACTGCGACCTCGCCAACAAGCCTGACGATCTCCAAGGCTTCGCCGAGGACGCCGAAGAACTCCGCAGCCTGGGCTACCGCTACGAGACGCGACTGCTGCAAGCCGATGAAATGCACAGCGTGGTGGGTTCGGATCGCTACGTCGGTGGCCTGATCGACATGGGCTCGGGCCACCTGCATCCGCTCAACCTGGCATTGGGGGAGGCGGCCGCGGCGCAGCAACTGGGCGTCCGGCTGTTCGAACGATCGGCTGTGACCCGCATCGACTATGGTCCGCAGGTAAAAGTACACACCGATCAAGGCTCGGTCCGCGCCACGACACTGGTGCTGGGCTGCAATGCCTACCTCAACGGCCTGAACCCGGAGCTGAGCGGCAAAGTGCTGCCCGCTGGCAGCTATATCATTGCCACCGAACCTCTGAGCGAAGCGCAGGCAAACGCGCTGTTGCCACAGAACATGGCGGTCTGTGACCAGCGGGTGGCGCTGGATTACTACCGGCTTTCGGCGGATCGACGTTTGTTGTTTGGCGGGGCTTGTCACTATTCCGGCCGCGATCCGCAAGACATCGGCGCGTACATGCGGCCGAAAATGCTCAAGGTCTTCCCGCAACTGGCAGACGTGAAGATCGATTATCAATGGGGCGGGATGATTGGCATCGGCGCCAACCGCCTGCCGCAGATCGGCCGGCTCAAGGATCAGCCCAACGTGTATTACGCCCAGGCCTATTCCGGCCACGGGGTGAATGCCACGCACCTGGCCGGCAAGTTGTTGGCCGAGGCTATCAGCGGCCAGCAGGGCGGTGGGTTCGACCTGTTTGCCAAGGTACCGCACATGACATTCCCGGGCGGCAAGCATTTGCGCTCGCCGCTGTTGGCGCTGGGGATGTTGTGGCACCGGTTGAAGGAGCTGGTTTAGTTGAACAGCTGGTTTAGTTAAAGTGCTGTCCTTGACTGAAGACCTGTTTAACCGTGGCGGGGGGGGGGGGG
>NZ_JBHFJB010000159.1:57790-62567 GCF_057334555.1 Pseudomonas sp. AGC41 | reverse complement strand
CCCCCCCCCCCCCCCCCCCGCCACAGGTTTGTGTGATTACGCTTCAGAGCCGCCAGAACGGCTTCAACCCTTCCGCCCGGGCCTGCTCCCGGCTCAGGCCGATATCGCGCAACTGTTCGGTTGTCAGCTCCAACAAGGCCTTGCGTGTATGCAGACGATGCCAGAACAGGCCCCAGCGGCTCAAGCCGGACGGGGCATTGCGCAGCATGGCATCACGCAGCCCCTTTTCCTGCCCCGCCGCCAGTTCCTGGCTGTGTAACGTCAGCCGTACATCGCTCAAGCCGTTCATTTTGATCGCTCCTGTTTACTTGGGTAGCCAGAGCTTTCATGATGCGCGGACGGCCAGATTCAATACAGATTCAACCACTACCTTTTAAAGCCATACAGAATGAGCATTTTGCGCACTGAATTGTAGTTTTGCGGCTCATCTGTATCGGTTGGCGTTTTCATCTCATCGGGGATGCACCATGACTCTTTACGTGAACCTCGCCGAATTGCTCGGCACCCGCATCGAACAGGGCTTCTACCGCCCCGGCGACCGGCTGCCGTCGGTGCGTGCCTTGAGCACCGAACACGGGGTCAGCCTGAGTACTGTGCAGCAGGCCTATCGCGTCCTGGAAGACAGCGGACTGGCGATGCCGAAACCCAAGTCCGGCTATTTCGTCCCGGTCAGCCGCGAGCTGCCGGACCTGCCAGCGGTTGGACGCCCGGCCCAGCGCCCGGTGGACATCTCCCAATGGGACCAGGTGCTGGAGCTGATACGCGCGGTGCCGCGCAAGGATGTCGTACAGTTGGGCCGCGGCATGCCGGATATCCATTCACCGACCATGAAACCGTTGCTGCGCAGCCTGGCGCAGATCAGCCGGCGCCAAGACATGCCCGGCCTGTACTACGACAATATCTACGGCAACCTCGAACTGCGTGAACAGATCGCCCGGCTGTCCCTGGACTCCGGCTGCCAACTCGGCGCCAGCGACCTGATCGTCACCACCGGTTGCCACGAGGCGTTGTCGGTCAGCATCCGCGCCACCTGCGAGCAGGGCGACATCGTTGCGGTGGACTCCCCCAGCTTCCACGGCGCCATGCAAACGCTGAAGGGCCTGGGCATGAAGGCCTTGGAAATACCCACCGATCCGCTCACCGGCATCAGCCTGGAAGCGCTGGAGCTGGCGCTGGAGCAATGGCCAATCAAAGCCATACAGTTGACCCCCAGCTGCAACAATCCGCTGGGCTACATCATGCCTGAGGCCAACAAGCGCGCTCTGCTGACCCTGGCGCAGCGCTTCGATGTGGCGATTATCGAAGACGATGTGTATGGGGAATTGGCCTACACCTATCCGCGTCCTCGCACCATCAAGTCCTTCGACGACGATGGTCGCGTCCTGCTCTGCAGTTCTTTTTCCAAGACCCTTGCCCCGGGCCTCCGGGTCGGCTGGGTAGCGCCGGGGCGGTATCTGGAACGGGTGCTGCACATGAAATACATCAGCACCGGCTCGACCGCGCCGCAACCCCAGATAGCCATCGCGGAATTTCTCAAAAGCGGACATTTCGAACCGCATTTGCGGCGGATGCGCAGCCAATACCAGCGCAATCGTGACGTGATGATTGATTGGGTCAGCCGCTATTTCCCGGCAGGCACCCGCGCCAGTCGTCCCCGCGGCAGCTTCATGCTGTGGGTCGAATTGCCCGAGGGCTTCGACACATTGAAGCTCAACCGGATGCTGCACGACCAAGGCGTGCAGATCGCCGTCGGCAGTATCTTTTCGGCCTCGGGCAAGTATCGCAATTGCCTGCGCATGAACTACGCTGCCAAGCCAACGGCACAGATCGAGGATGCGGTGCGCAAGGTCGGTGCCGTGGCTATTGCGTTGTTGAACGAAACCCAGCGGGACACCGTCTGACCGTGTAGGCAGGGAAGCCGCATTCAACAGCCGACCCACGCAAACAATCGGAACGAGCCTACGTGAGATCCAGACCGATCCTGTACGCGCTAATGCTAGTCGCCTCGCTGTTGGGCGGCTGCGCCAGTCTTGATGTCACCCGCGAACCCTCCCAGGCGTTGCCGGCCTCCGGCTCAGCGTTCGGCCGCTCGGTGGCGCAACAGGCCGCCCCGCACGAGGGCCGCTCAGGCTTTCGCCTGCTGTCCGACAGCACCGAAGCCTTCACCGCACGGGCCGAGCTGATTCGCAACGCTCAAAGCAGCCTGGATTTGCAGTACTACATCGTTCATGACGGCATCAGCACGCGCATGCTGGTGGACGAACTGCTCAAGGCAGCGGACCGTGGGGTGCGCGTGCGGATCCTGCTGGACGACACCACCAGTGACGGCCAGGAGCAAGTCATCGCGACCCTGGCCGCGCACCCGAATATCCAGATTCGCCTGTTCAACCCGTTGCATCTTGGCCGCGCCACCGGCGTGACCCGCAGCCTGGGGCGCCTGTTCAACCTGTCGCTGCAGCATCGTCGGATGCACAACAAACTCTGGCTGGCGGACAACAGCATGGCCATCGTCGGCGGCCGCAACCTCGGGGACGAATATTTCGATGCCGAACCCAACCTGAACTTCACCGACATCGACCTGCTCGGCGTCGGCCCGGTGGCCGAGCAACTGGGACACAGCTTCGACCAATACTGGAACAGCGCGCTGAGCAAACCGATCGAACAATTCCTTTCCCATCGACCGACCCCCAAGGACCTGGAGAACAGCCGCTTGCGCCTGCAAGCTTCGCTGGAGCAGACGCACAAGGAAAACCAGACGCTCTATCAGCAACTGACCGCCTACAAGACCCAGCCGCGCCTGGACATCTGGCGCGGCCAGTTGATCTGGGCCTGGAACCAGGCGCTGTGGGATGCGCCCAGCAAGGTACTGGCCAAGGATGAGCCAGACCCTCGATTGCTGCTGACCACACAGCTGGGGCCGGAGCTGACCGGCGTCAGCAAGGAACTGATCATGATCTCCGCCTACTTCGTGCCCGGACAGCCAGGGCTGGTGTACCTGACCAGCCGTGCCGATGCCGGGGTCTCCGTGAGCCTCTTGACCAATTCGCTGGAAGCCACCGATGTGCCGGCGGTGCACGGCGGCTACGCGCCGTATCGCAAGGCCTTGCTGCAACATGGCGTACGGCTGTTCGAGTTGCGCCGCCAACCCGGCGACAGCGGCGGCAGCCCACATCTGTTCTACAGCAAGTCTTATGGCGAATCGGACTCCAGCCTGCACAGCAAGGCGATCATCTTCGATCAGCGGAAGTCGTTCATTGGCTCGTTCAATTTCGATCCTCGCTCAGTGCTCTGGAACACCGAGGTCGGCGTACTGGTGGACAGCCCGGAACTCGCCGGCCAGGTTCGCGAGCTGGCTTTGCAGGGCATGGCCCCGACCCTGAGTTATCAGGCCCGCCTGGAGGATGAAAGACTGGTCTGGACCACCGAGGACAACGGCAAGCTGCACGACCTGGATCGCGAACCGGGCAGTTGGTGGCGCCGCTTCAATGCCTGGTTCGCCACGACGATCGGGTTGGAGCGGATGCTTTAGAATCTGGACACTCTTGAGCCACCGGGTATCTGGATGTGCTCAAGCGGTTTGTGTCGCGCCGAACGCCCCTTGGCGCAACAACAGGATGACCAGGCCGAACGCCCCCGCCGCCATGAACAACGGCAGCGCATGGCCGCTGACCCACTGGCTGCCCGCCCCCGCCACCAGCGGCCCGACCAGGCAGCCGATCCCCCACAGCTGCGCAACATGTGCGTTGGCCCGCACCAGCGCATCATCGCGGTAGCGCTCGCCGATCAGGATCAGCGACAAGGTAAACAGCCCACCCGCGCTGGCGCCAAACAGCACCCACAGCGGCCAGATCAACAAGGTATCGATCAGCAGGGGCACCGCGAGGCTGGACAACATCAGTGCCACCGCGCAGCCGGTGAACAACGACCGGCGCGACAGGCGATCGGCCAGGGCGCCAATGGGCAGTTGCAACAGGGCGTCGCCGACCACCACCGTGCTGACCATCGCCAGCGCAATATCGGCACTGAAGCCTTGGCGCAGGCAATAGACCGGCAGCAGCGTCAGGATCATCGCCTCGAATGCGGCGAACAACGACACCGCCCACCCGATCGCCGGCAGACCCCGGCAAAATTCCCACAAATCACCGAAGGTAACGCTGCCCGCCTCACTGGCAGGCGCACCGCTGCGCCCAAGCAGCAACAACGGGGCGATCAATAGCAGCCCGACACCCACCCAGAACCCGTAGTCATGGTCGGTCCCCAGCGCACCGAGCAGCAGCGGGCCGGACAATTGGCTCAAGGCGTAACTGGCCCCGTACAGCGCCACCAGCCGTCCGCGCCATTGTTCGATGACCAACTGGTTGATCCAGCTCTCGCCGAGAATGAACACCAATGTCAGCACGACTCCGATCAACAGCCGCAAGAGCAGCCAGACCGGATAGCTGGGCAACAGCGCCAACAACCCGATGGACACCGCACCGCCCCACAGGCACAGGCGCATCAGCGCCGCCGTACCGAAATGCGCCGCCAGCCGGCTCGATATCTTGGCCCCGACCAGTACGCCAACGGCCGGCATCGCCGCCATGACGCCAATGGCAAACGAGCCGTAACCCCAGCCCTCCAGGCGCAGCGACACCAGGGGCATGCTTACGCCGAGGGCAAGGCCGACGCTCAGGACAGAGGCCAACACGGCGAAATAGGTCGCCCAACGCATTTCCACGCTCCTGTGGCTAACTATCGACTCCAGGCATCACCACAAAACAATGTGGGAGCGAGCCTG
>NZ_JBHFJB010000159.1:52896-57770 GCF_057334555.1 Pseudomonas sp. AGC41 | reverse complement strand
GCTCGCGATGACGATGCAACATTCAACAAAATCGTCGATTGTCATACCGCTTTCGCGAGCAGGCTCGCTCCCACAGGGGACGTGTGTCGACCGCCAGCTCCGCTCGTACAGAAGGATCAGAGCTTGATCCAGGTCGCCTTCAGTTCGGTGTACTTGTCGAACGCATGCAGCGACTTGTCACGGCCGTTACCCGACTGCTTGAAGCCACCGAACGGTGCGGTCATGTCGCCGCCGTCGTATTGGTTGACCCAAACGCTGCCGGCGCGCAAGGCCTTGGCGGTCAGGTGAGCCTTGGAGATGTCCCTGGTCCACACTGCCGCAGCCAGGCCATACGGGGTGTCATTGGCGATCTGGACAGCCTCTTCGGCACTGTCGAAGGCGATGACCGACAACACCGGCCCGAAGATTTCTTCCTGGGCGATTTTCATCGCGTTGCTCACGCCATCGAAAATCGTCGGCTCGACGTAGGTGCCGCCGGTTTCCTGGAGAATCCGCTTGCCACCCGCGACCAGCTTGGCGCCATCGCTGTGACCGGCTTCGATGTAGGACAGCACGGTATTCATCTGCTGGGTATCGACCAGGGCACCGACATTGGTCGCTGGATCCAGTGGATTACCGGGTTTCCAGCCCTTGAGGGCCTCGATCACCAGCGGCAGGAATGTGTCCTTGATCGAACGCTCCACCAGCAGGCGCGAGCCAGCCGTGCAGACTTCGCCCTGGTTGAAGGCGATGGCACTGGCGGCGGCCTCGGCGGCGGCCTGCAAGTCCGGAGCGTCGGCGAATACGATGTTCGGGCTCTTGCCACCCGCCTCCAGCCAGACGCGCTTCATGTTCGACTCGCCGGAATAGATCATCAGCTGCTTGGCGATCTTGGTGGAACCGGTGAACACCAGCGTATCGACATCCATGTGCAAGGCCAAGGCCTTGCCGACCGTGTGGCCATAGCCAGGCAGCACGTTCAGCACGCCCTTGGGAATGCCGGCCTCGATGGCCAGGGCGGCGATGCGAATGGCGGTCAGCGGAGATTTTTCCGACGGTTTGAGCACTACCGAGTTGCCGGTGGACAACGCCGGACCGAGCTTCCAGCAGGCCATCATCAACGGGAAGTTCCACGGAACGATGGCACCGACCACACCGACCGGCTCGCGAGTGACCAGGCCAAGCTGGTCGTGCGGGGTGGCGGCCACTTCATCGTAGAGCTTGTCGATGGCTTCACCGCTCCAGCTCAGCGCCTGCGCCGCGCCTGGAACGTCAATATTCAGGGAGTCGCTGATCGGCTTGCCCATGTCCAGGGTTTCCAGCAAGGCCAGCTCTTCGGCGTGCTGTTTGAGCAGGCCGGCAAAACGAATCATCGTGGCTTTGCGCTTGCTCGGCGCCAGGCGCGACCAGGCGCCAGAACTGAACGTCGCGCGGGCGTTTTCAACGGCGCGCTGGGCGTCGGCCACGTCGCAACTGGCGATCTTGCCCAACAGGCGGCCGTCGACCGGGCTAAGGCAATCGAAGGTCTCGCCGGACACTGCATCGGTGTATTCGCCGTTGATGAAGGCGCGGCCTTCGATCTTCAGGTCGCGGGCGCGCTGTTCCCAGTCGGCACGAGTCAGGGTGGTCATGCGAGTGTCCTCCTCTTGTTTGGGTACGAACGCCACGCGATGCGTAGCGTTCAAGAATTCTGCCCTGCCGATGTGTATTCGGCACAAGCACCGCCACCCTAAACCAGCGACCAGGGATGTTTCAATATATTTGACAGAAAACCCGCAAACGGCCTTGCGATGTTCGTTTTAATAAACATAGACTTTTGCTCTTCCAGCCATCCGCGCCGCAAGCACCGAGGGTAACCGCATGAGCATCCAGGACATCGTCGATTTCAGCCAGGCCAACACCACCGCCGACCGCTATCGCCCGGACTCGGCCAAAGTGCTCAAAGGTGATCCGGAGCAAGCGGTGTTCAATCATTACAACAGCCCTTGCGGACAGATGAACGCCGGGGTCTGGGAAGGCGCGGTGGGCCAGTGGACGGTCAACTATACGGAGCATGAATACTGCGAAATCGTGCAAGGTGTGTCTGTATTGCGGGACGCTGATGGCAATGCCAAGACACTCCGGGCTGGCGACCGCTTCGTGATTCCGGCCGGGTTCAAGGGCACTTGGGAAGTGCTGGAACCCTGCCGGAAGATTTATGTGGTGTTTGAACAGAAGGCTTGAGGGTTTTGCGTTGCCTGGCCTGGCCCCATCCACTCTCACATTAAATCGCGTAAACGCCTGAAATCCCCGTGGGAGCGGGCTGGAAGGCAAAACAAAAAAGGCCCGTATCTTGCGATACGGGCCTTTTTTGTAAAGAGGGAAAAATCAATTACTTGATTTTGCCTTCCTTGTAGATCACGTGCTTGCGAACAACCGGATCATATTTCTTGATCTCGATTTTGTCCGGGGTAGTACGCTTGTTCTTGTCGGTAGTGTAGAAGTGACCAGTACCGGCGCTCGAGATCAAACGAATCAATTCACGCATGATTAGCTCCCTTAAACCTTGCCATCGCGACGAAGTTCGGCCAGCACGACACTGATGCCACGCTTGTCGATGATGCGCATGCCTTTGGCAGATACGCGCAGACGCACAAAACGTTTCTCTTCTTCAACCCAGAAGCGGTGATGCTGCAGGTTCGGCAGGAAACGACGACGGGTTTTGTTGTTTGCGTGGGAAATGTTATTCCCAGTCACCGGACCCTTACCGGTAACTTGACAGACTCTCGACATGCCTCAGCCCTCTAAAACCACATGCCCAACCCGGCATGGGTTGGCCGCTTAATCTCTCAGTCATTTGGCGCCAGGCGCCGCGTTTCTTTAAGGGTCTTACCGGCTACACCTACAGTGAAGGAACCGGGCCCCTAGAAAAGAGCGCTGCTTTATACCAGAAAGACCCAGGCACAACAACAGCCGCTTTGATTTGTCTGCATTGGAAACGCATCGCCCATCAGCCCCAGGCGGTCGGGGCAAGGGCCGGAGATACTCTTACCGCTCGTCGCGGCCTGCAGATTTTTTTCAATCGATGTCGAGTCCCAGCCCTGGACAGCTCCCGGAAAGCGCTGCAAAGAGTGCCGGAAAATGCAAAAAGGGGATAGTCATTTGCAGGCGAGCCCACTAGGGTAGACCTTTTCCAGACTGCACTCGCAGATGGGCCTCCGACCTGCACAGGAAATCAATCATGCGTCTCGCTGCCCTACCGCTGTTGCTCGCCCCTCTGCTGATCAGCCCGCTGGCCCAGGCCGCCGCCCTGAGCGTCTGCACCGAAGCCAGCCCGGAAGGGTTCGATGTCGTCCAGTACAACTCCCTGACCACGACCAATGCCTCGGCCGACGTGCTGATGAACCGCCTGGTGGATTTCGACACCGCCAGCGGCAAGGTGGCGCCCAGCCTGGCCGAGAGCTGGGAAGTCTCGCCCGATGGTCTGGCCTATGTCTTCAAACTGCGGCCCAAGGTCAAGTTTCACCACACCGACTACTTCACACCGCGCCGCGACTTGACGGCCGAAGACGTCAAGTTCAGCTTCGAGCGTATGCTGGATCCGGCAAACCCGTGGCACAAGGTAGCGCAGAGCGGCTTCCCTCACGCCCAATCCATGCAACTGCCGGCACTGATCACCAGAATCGACGCCCTGGACCCACTGACGGTGCGGTTCACGCTCGATCATGCCGATTCGACCTTCCTGGCCACATTGAGCATGGGTTTCGCCTCGATCTACTCGGCTGAATATGCCGACCAGCTGATGAAGAGCGGCAACCCCGAGCAGCTGAACAGCCAGCCCATCGGCACCGGCCCGTTCATTTTCAACCGCTTCCAGAAAGACGCCTCGATTCGCTACAAGGCCAACAGTGAATACTTCGGCGGCAAGCCTCAGGTAGACCCTCTGATTTTTGCAATCACCCCGGACGCCAACGTCCGCTTGCAGAAATTGCGACGCAATGAATGCCAGATCGCCTTGTCGCCCAAGCCACTGGACGTCCAGGCGGCCAAGCAAGAACCTACATTGAAAGTGGAACAGACTGACGCGTTCATGACCGCCTTCCTGGCAATCAATAGCCAGCATCCGCCATTGGACAAGCCTGAAGTCCGCCAAGCCATCAACCTTGCCTTTGACAAGGCCAGCTACCTCAAGACCGTTTTCGAAGGCACGGCCGAAGCGGCCAGCGGCCCTTATCCGCCAAACACCTGGAGCTACGCGAAAAACCTGCCCGGCTATGCCCATGACCCGGCCAAGGCCCGCGACTTGCTGGCCAAGGCCGGCTTGAAGGAAGGCTTCAAGACCACCATCTGGACGCGCCCTTCCGGCAGCCTGCTCAATCCCAACCCGAGCCTTGGCGCACAGTTGCTGCAATCGGACCTGGCGGAAATCGGCATCCAGGCGGAAATCCGCGTGATCGAATGGGGCGAACTGATCCGCCGCGCCAAGGCCGGCGAGCATGACCTGCTATTCATGGGCTGGGCCGGCGACAACGGTGATCCGGACAATTTCCTCACGCCGCAGTTTTCCTGCGCGGCGGTCAAATCCGGCACCAACTTCGCTCGTTACTGCAATCCGGACCTGGACAAACTGATCAGCGCCGGCAAGACCACCAGCGAACAAGGCGTGCGCACCAAACTTTACGAACAGGCTCAGGCGCAGATCCAGCAACAGGCCCTTTGGCTACCGCTGGCGCACCCGACGGCATTCGCGCTGACCCGCAAGGATGTGCAGGGTTATACGATGAGCCCGTTTGGGCGGCAGGATTACTCCAAGGTCAGCCTCAAGTAACCCCACCCACTCCTTGTGGGAGCGAGCCTGCTCGCGAAATCGGTTTGTCAGCCAATTTTGAGTCAACTGATACACCGCATTCGCGAGC
>NZ_JBHFJB010000159.1:47722-52876 GCF_057334555.1 Pseudomonas sp. AGC41 | reverse complement strand
CCCCCCCACAAAGGCGCCATGTTGTCAGACCCTGCCTACATCCACCCATACTCCGCCATGGACAGTGGCTCCCCATCGCCAACGATGAAATGGTCCAGTACCCGCACATCGATCAGCTCCAGCGCGTCCTGAAGCCGCTCGGTGAGCATTCGGTCGGCCTGGCTGGGCTCGGTGCTGCCGGAGGGGTGGTTGTGGCACAGGATCACGGCAGCGGCGTTGTGGGCCAGGGCGCGCTTGACCACTTGCCGGGGGTGGACACTGGTGCAGGCGATGGAGCCACGAAAAAGCGCTTCGAACGCCAGCACCTGATGCCGAGAATTGAGAAACAGGCAGCCAAAAACCTCATGAGGTTCGTGGCGCAGCATCGACTTGAGATAGTCACGAACAGCCTGCGGGTCTTCCAGCATCGAATTCTGCCGAGTCCGCGCCGCCAGATGTCGCCGGCCCATTTCGAGAACCGCGCGCAATTGAGCGAATTTCGCCGGGCCGAGCCCCATATGGCTGTTGAACGTGACCTGATCTGCCTCAAGCAGCGCCCGCAGGCAGCCAAATTGGGTCAACAGATGTCGTGCCAGATCCACCGCGCTTTTACCCGCCACACCCGTGCGTAAAAATATCGCCAGCAGCTCGGCGTCCGAAAGACTCTCCGCCCCCGCCACCAACAACCTCTCCCGCGGCCGCTCGGCCACCGGCCAGTCCCGAATACTCATGGCATCTCCCTGATAATGGGCGCCGCTGTTCCGTAGCGGACGCTGTGATATCTTAGCCCATCTTTTTTGCAGGCGATTTGCACCCAGGCAGGCTGCTGCCGAGGGTTCGCCCTGCACTGACCATTGAAATCGAAAGGCAGGCCTATGCAGCGGCTGTATCGGAAACGCATCGTTCTGGGCGTCGGCGGCGGCATTGCTGCCTACAAGAGCGCCGAGCTGGTTCGCAGGCTTATCGACCAGGGCGCCGAAGTACGCGTCGTCATGACCCGCGGCGGCAGTGAGTTCATCACCCCGCTGACCATGCAGGCCTTGTCCGGGCACCCGGTCCACATGGATCTGCTCGACCCGGCGGCCGAGGCCGCCATGGGCCATATCGAGCTGGCCAAGTGGGCCGACCTGGTGCTGATCGCCCCGGCCACGGCCGATCTGATCGCCCGCCTGGCCCAAGGCATCGCCGACGACCTGCTGACCACACTCGTGCTGGCCACCGACGCCGTGGTCGCCGTGGCCCCTGCCATGAACCAGGCCATGTGGCGCGACCCCGCCACCCAGGCCAACCTGCAACTGCTCGAAAGCCGCGATCTGAAAGTCTTCGGCCCAGCCTCCGGCAGCCAGGCCTGTGGTGATGTCGGCATGGGCCGCATGCTCGAAGCCAACGACCTGGCCCAGTGCGCCGCCGACTGCTTCCAGCGCCAGGCGCTGACCGGCAAGCATGTTCTGATCACCGCCGGCCCGACCCAGGAAAACATCGACCCGGTGCGCTACATCACCAATCACAGCTCCGGGAAAATGGGCTTCGCCCTGGCCGAAGCCGCTGTCGAGGCCGGCGCCCGGGTGACGTTGATCACCGGGCCGGTGCACCTGCCGACGCCGGATCGGGTGACCCGCATCGACGTCGTCAGCGCCCGGGACATGCTGGCGGCCTGTGAGGCATCGATCCCGTGCGACTTGTTCATCGCCTCGGCGGCAGTGGCGGACTACCGCCCCGAAGTCGTCGCCCCACAAAAATTGAAGAAAGATCCTACAAGCGGCGACGGCCTGCTCCTGCAAATGGTGCGCAATCCTGACATTTTGGCCACCATCGCCACTCGCCCCGATCGCCCGTTCAGCGTAGGTTTTGCCGCCGAAACCGAACACCTGCTCGATTACGCCGCGCGCAAGCTCAAGGACAAGAATCTGGACCTGATCGTCGCCAACGACGTCGCCAACCCGAGCATTGGCTTCAACAGCGAAGAAAACGCCTGCAGCGTGATCGACCGCCAGTTGCACGCCACGCTTTTCGCCCAGACCAGCAAGGGCAAGATCGCCCGCCAACTGATTACTTTCATCGCCGAACGGCTGAACCAGGTTTAATTTCCATGCACGCTCTACAAGCCAAGATCCTCGACCCTCGCATCGGCAGTGAATTCCCGCTGCCGCAGTACGCCACGCCGGGCTCAGCCGGCCTCGATCTGCGGGCGATGCTCAAGCAGGACACGATCCTGGAACCGGGCCAGACCCTGCTGATTCCCACCGGCCTGTCGGTCTATATCGGCGATCCGGGCCTGGCCGCGCTGATTCTGCCGCGCTCGGGGCTGGGCCATAAGCACGGTATCGTGCTGGGCAATCTGGTGGGCCTGATCGACTCCGATTACCAGGGCGAACTGATGGTGTCCTGCTGGAATCGCGGCCAGACCGCTTTCAACATCGCCGTGGGCGAGCGCATTGCCCAACTGGTATTGGTGCCGGTGGTCCAGGCCCATTTCGAACTGGTCGAAGAATTCGACGAAAGCCAGCGCGGCGCCGGCGGTTTCGGGCATTCCGGCAGCCATTGACCGGCCTGTTTCAGGCCGGGCGGCAGGCCCGGCCGCTTTATTAAGCTTCTGTTTCAGGGCGAAAAATGCGCAACGGCTCCAGGCGACGTTTCCCATCCGGAATCAACGTTTTAGACCGTTCGCGCTGGGGTAACGCTGTCTCATGGCACTTTCCCACCGCGAACTCTCTGTCAAAAACGCCGTCATACCCTTCAGCTTGAGCCTGCCGACGCCCGTCGTCGGCCTGTCCAGTCACTTTCCTGATAGAGCGCCCCGCCCATGAACACCCCAGCCGCAATCGCCCCGATCTTCCCTGACAGCATCTTCCGCGCCTACGACATCCGTGGCGTCGTGCCGGAAACCCTGACGGCTGAAACCGCCTACTGGATCGGCCGCGCCATCGGCTCCCAAAGCCTGGCGCAAGGCGAACCGAATGTGAACGTCGGCCGCGACGGTCGCTTGTCCGGCCCGGAGCTGGTCGAGCAGTTGATCAAAGGCATTGCCGACAGCGGTTGCCACGTCAGCGACGTCGGCCTGGTGCCGACACCGGCGCTTTATTACGCCGCCAATGTCCTGGCCGGCAAATCCGGCGTGATGCTCACCGGCAGCCACAACCCGTCGAACTACAACGGCTTCAAGATCGTCATCGCCGGCGACACCCTCGCCAACGAGCAGATCCAGGCCCTGCACACCCGCCTCAAGACCAACGACCTGAGCAGCGGCCAGGGCAGCGTGACCAAGGTCGATATCCTCCCGCGCTACAACGACGAAATCGTCAAGGACGTGAAACTGGCCCGCCGCCTGAAAGTAGTGGTGGATTGCGGCAACGGCGCAGCCGGCGTGATCGCCCCGCAACTGATCGAAGCGCTGAATTGCGAAGTCATCCCGTTGTTCTGCGACGTCGATGGCAATTTCCCCAACCACCACCCGGATCCGGGCAAGCTGGAAAACCTTGAGGACCTGATCGCCAAGGTCAAGGAAACCAACGCGGACCTGGGCCTGGCCTTCGACGGCGACGGCGACCGCGTGGGCGTGGTGACCGAGACCGGGAGCGTGGTGTTTCCCGACCGCCTGCTGATGCTGTTCGCAAAGGATGTGGTGGCACGTAACCCCGACGCGGAAATTATCTTCGATGTGAAATGCACCCGTCGCCTGGTGCCGCTGATCAAGGAATATGGCGGTCGCCCGCTCATGTGGAAAACCGGCCACTCGTTGATCAAGAAAAAAATGAAACAGAGCGGCGCCCTGCTGGCCGGGGAAATGAGCGGCCATATTTTCTTCAAGGAACGTTGGTTCGGTTTTGATGACGGTATCTACAGCGCCGCGCGCCTGTTGGAAATCCTCAGCAAGGAGAAATCCACTGCGGAAGAGCTGTTCGCAACCTTCCCGAACGATATTTCTACGCCGGAAATCAATATCCATGTGACCGAAGAGAGCAAATTCAGCATCATTGATGCACTGCACGACGCCCAGTGGGGCGAAGGCGCCGAACTGACCACCATCGACGGTGTGCGGGTCGACTACCCACAAGGCTGGGGCCTGGTTCGCGCCTCCAACACCACACCGGTGCTGGTGCTGCGTTTCGAGGCCGACAACGAGGCTGAACTGCAGCGCATCAAGGATGTGTTCCACAGCCAACTCAAGCGTGTTGCACCTGATCTCCAACTACCGTTCTGATTGAATCACCACCGGAGCCCTGAATGACCCTCGAACGCGAAGCCGCTGCCAACACCGCCAAGGTCCTGTCCGAAGCGTTGCCTTATATCCGACGCTACGTCGGCAAGACCCTGGTGATCAAGTACGGCGGCAACGCAATGGAAAGCGAGGAGCTCAAGACCGGCTTCGCCCGCGACATCGTGCTGATGAAGGCGGTGGGCATCAACCCGGTGGTGGTTCACGGCGGTGGTCCGCAAATCGGCGACCTGCTCAAGCGCCTGTCAATCGAAAGCCACTTCATCGACGGCATGCGCGTGACCGATGCGCAGACCATGGATGTGGTGGAAATGGTCCTCGGCGGCCAGGTCAACAAAGACATCGTCAACCTGATCAACCGCCACGGCGGCAGCGCCATCGGCCTGACCGGCAAGGACGCCGAACTGATCCGGGCGAAGAAACTCACCGTCACCCGCCAGACGCCGGAGATGACCCAGCCGGAAATCATCGACATCGGCCAGGTCGGCGAAGTAGTCGGCATTAACACCGATCTGCTGAACCTGCTGGTCAAGGGCGACTTCATTCCGGTCATCGCGCCAATCGGCGTGGGCGCCAATGGCGAGTCGTACAACATCAACGCCGACCTGGTGGCGGGCAAGGTTGCCGAAGCACTGAAAGCCGAGAAGCTGATGCTGCTGACCAACATCGCCGGCCTGATGGACAAGACCGGCAAAGTCCTGACCGGATTGTCGACCCAGCAAGTCGATGAGCTGATCGCCGATGGCACCATCTACGGCGGCATGCTGCCGAAGATCCGTTGCGCGCTGGAAGCGGTCCAGGGCGGCGTTGGCAGCTCGCTGATCATCGACGGCCGCGTGCCGAATGCGATCCTGCTGGAGATCTTCACCGATACCGGCGTGGGTACGCTGATCAGCAATCGCAAGCGTCACTAAGCGACACCGGTAAAAAAAGACCCCGCTCAACCTGGTTGAGCGGGG
>NZ_JBHFJB010000159.1:37770-47689 GCF_057334555.1 Pseudomonas sp. AGC41 | reverse complement strand
CCCTCGCCACAAGATCAAAAACCATTTAAACGCCGAACTGGGCGCGATAAGCCTCAACCGCCGGCAAATGCTGCTTGAGCTGCGGATCGTCAGCCAAGAACTCCAGCACCTGGTTCAGCGACACAATGCTGATCACCGGGATACCGAAGTCGCGCTCCACTTCCTGGATCGCCGACAGCTCACCATTGCCGCGCTCCTGGCGGTTCAGGGCGATCAGCACGCCGGCAGCCTTGGCGCCTTCCTGGGAAGCGATGATCTGCATCACTTCACGAATGGCGGTGCCCGCGGTGATCACGTCATCGATGATCAGCACTTCGCCGGTCAGCGGCGCGCCGACCAGGCTGCCGCCTTCACCATGGGCCTTGGCTTCCTTGCGGTTGAAACACCAGGGCAGGTCGCGGTCGTGGTGTTCGGCCAAGGCCACAGCGGTGGTGGCAGCCAGCGGGATGCCTTTGTAGGCCGGACCAAACAATACGTCGAACGGGATGCCGCTCTCGACGATGGCTGCGGCATAGAACCGGCCCAACTGTGCCAGGGCGGTTCCGCTGTTGAACAGGCCCGCATTGAAGAAGTACGGGCTGGTGCGCCCGGACTTGAGGGTGAATTCACCGAAGCGCAAAACGCCGCGATCGATGGCAAAGCGAATGAAATCGCGCTGATACGCCTGCATGAAAAAAGCCTCAAATACCGCGGATTTAGCTAAATAGGTAGACGGCGTGTATCATACACGCACGTGATTTTTGGGGCCATTTATGCGGATCATCAGTGTGAACGTCAATGGTATTCAGGCTGCAGTGGAGCGTGGTTTGCTCAGTTGGCTGCAAGCACAGAATGCCGACGTCATCTGCCTGCAGGACACCCGCGCCTCCGCCTTTGAACTGGACGATGCAGCCTTCCAACTGGACGGTTACTTCCTTTACGCCTGCGATGCCGAAGTCCCCGCCCAGGGGGGCGTGGCTTTGTACTCGCGGCTGCAACCGAAGGCTGTCATCAACGGTCTCGGTTTCGAGACGGCGGACCGCTACGGGCGCTACCTGCAAGCCGATTTCGACAAGGTCAGCATCGCGACCTTGCTGCTCCCTTCGGGGCAGAACGGCGATGAAGATTTGAATCAGAAATTCAAGTTGATGGACGACTTCGCCCGTTACCTTGATAAACAGCGGCGCAAACGTCGCGAGTACATTTATTGTGGCTCGCTGTACGTGGCGCAACAGAAGCTGGATATCAAGAACTGGCGCGACAGCCAGCAGTCGCCTGGCTTCCTGGCGCCGGAACGGGCCTGGATGGACGAGATCATCGGCAACATGGGTTATGTCGATGCCCTGCGCGAAGTCAGCCGCGAAGGCGACCAGTACAGCTGGTGGCCGGATAACGAGCAGGCCGAGATGCTCAACCTCGGCTGGCGCTTCGACTACCAGCTGCTGACGCCCGGGCTGCGCCGCTTCGTCCGCAGCGCCCGCCTGCCACGCCAGCCGCGGTTCTCGCAGCATGCGCCGCTGATCGTGGATTACGATTGGACGTTGACGATCTAAGCGTATCAGCGTCCTCCCGCCAGAAAACTCAGCTGCCGACCAACCAAAAAATGCCCGTATCGCAAGATCCGGGCATTTTTTTATGGCACGCGTTCAAGCTTGAACTTCAACCCGCGGCAAATAATGGCAGGGCAAGGTATAACTTGATAACGATAACGTTGATGATATCGATGAAGAACGCTCCCACCATCGGCACCACCAGAAACGCTATCTGCGAAGGTCCGTAGCGCTGCGTCACTGCCTGCATGTTGGCAATAGCTGTCGGCGTGGCGCCCAACCCGAACCCGCAATGCCCCGCCGCCAGCACGGCCGCATCGTAGTGACTACCCATGAGCCTGAACGTCACGAAAATCGCAAACAAAGCCATGAGCAATGTCTGCGCCGCCAGGATAATGAAGATTGGCAAGGCCAGTGAGGCCAGATCCCAAAGCTTGAGTGACATCAAGGCGATTGCCAGGAACAACGACAAGCTGACATTGCCAAGCACGGACACTTCGCGCTCGAACACTTGATACAAACCCAGTACGGAAAGTCCATTTCGCAAGACCACTCCGACGAACAAGACGCAAACAAAGGTGGGCAATTCGAATGCGGTGTCCTGGAGCTGTCCGTTCAAGAGCGTGCCGACAAGCAGGCTGACGGCGATCAGGGCAAGCGTCTCGATAAAGGAAAACGGCGTAATCGAACGCTCTCTGTTCGGCTGTTCGAAGCCCTTAGGCACTCGCGGTTTTTCCGGCTCAAGGTTCCCGGGCACCTTGACACGCTTGATGAGCAGGCGAGCAACCGGCCCACCGACCAAGCCACCCAGGACCAGGCCAAACGTCGCAGAAGCCATCGCAAGCTCGGAAGCGGAAGCCAAGCCAAACTTCTCGCTGAAAACTGTCCCCCATGCCGCGCCAGTCCCATGGCCGCCCGCCAAGGTAATCGAGCCGGTCAGCAGCCCCATCAATGGATCGAGCCCCAACGCTTTGGCGAGCCCGATGCCCATGGCATTCTGGAGCAGCAGCAGGCCGGTGACCGCTAGCAGGAAAATCCCCACCACTCGCCCACCTTTCTTCAAGCTGGCAAAGTCTGCACTCAGGCCAATCGTGGCGAAGAATGCCAGCATCAAAGGCGTTTGAAGTGAAGTATCAAATCGGACCTCTACTTCAAGCGCTCGTAAGGCCAAGAGCGCAAGGGCAACTACCAGCCCACCCGCTACAGGTTCAGGGATGTTGTAGGCACGCAGAAAACCAACACGCGCAATAAGCCCACGACCCAGCAGAAGAACTAAAGAAGCGGCGACAAGTGTTCCGTAGAAATCGAGTTGGAGCATGGGTGTTTGATCTTCCGACATCTATCCAAGGGCGAACCTTTTCCCTGGGCGCGTCTTGAACAGGTTGATTGACTCAACACTGGCTGGCTTTGAATTCAGGGACCGTCAATGGTCTGAATATATCGAAATATTTCTAGGCGAATATTACTTGGCGCAACTCTATCAATCGATGAGTCTTATTGCCAAGCACATGCACTTAAGGAAAGGCATACAGTTGTGACTAAAGATTTAAAAAGATACCCATGCATGTAGGATAAATCTGATAAAACTTATGCTGCATATAATATTTATTCGGCTAAAAAAAAATGCCCCGAGGATTCGGGGCATTTTTTAATCGCAGCGCTGTTCGTTATTTAACCAACCGCCAAGTAAATGGATACCGATACGGCTGCCCTTCGTTGGCCTTGACGCCTGCAATAATGGTCAGCACCAGCGCACCGATCGCCACCAGCCCGAACAGGAAGAAGCCAATCACCACAATCATCAACAGCAAGCTGATCGCTGCGGCAATCGCTACAGTGATCTGGAAGTTCAGCGCTTCCTTGCCCTGGGCATCGATGAACGGGTCGGATTCACGCTTGACCTGCCAGATGATCAGCGGCGCGATCAGCGAACCGAACGGAATGAAAATACCCAATAGTGCAGACAGGTGACAAAACATTGCCCACTGCCGCGCTTCTCTGCTCGGTTGGGGCAACAGGACTTGCTCATCACTCATGACACTCTCCTTGTCTGAAGCGCAAAACAATCAGTCGGCCAACGCGGCCTTTTGCAATTCGAAGATTTCGTTCATGCCTTTCTTCGCCAGCTCCAGCATAGCGTTCAATTCTTCCGGCTGGAACGGGGCGCCTTCGGCGGTGCCCTGAACTTCAATGAATCCGCCAGCGCTGGTCATGACCACGTTCAGGTCGGTCTCGGCGGCGGAGTCCTCCAGGTAATCCAGGTCCAGCACCGGCTCGCCCTGGTACATGCCCACCGACACCGCGGCGATCATTTGCTTGAGCGGATCGCCGCCCTTGAGGCCGCCACGCTTCTTGATCACTTTCAAGGCATCGGCCAGCGCGACCATGGCACCGGTGATGGAGGCGGTGCGGGTGCCGCCGTCAGCCTGGATCACATCGCAATCAACATACAGCGTCACATCGCCGAGCTTGGACATGTCCAGCGCGGCGCGCAGCGAGCGACCGATCAGACGCTGGATTTCCAGGGTCCGTCCGCCCTGCTTGCCACGGCTGGCCTCGCGCTGGTTCCGCTCGCCGGTAGCCCGCGGCAGCATGCCGTATTCGGCAGTCAACCAACCCTGGCCCTGGCCCTTGAGGAAACGAGGTACGCCGTTTTCGACGCTGACGGTGCAGATGACCTTGGTATCACCGAACTCCACCAGTACAGATCCCTCGGCGTGTTTGGTGTAGTTGCGGGTAATGCGGATCGAGCGAAGCTGATCGGCAGCGCGACCACTTGGACGTTTCATAGGGAACACCTGTACAGAGGACGGAAAACTGCCGGCATTATAGAGCCGCGAATCGTCATAGGGCAGTTCTAATAAACTGACGCGACGGGTGAACGCACTCAAAGCCCCGGCCGACGGGCTGCAGCGCTTTGTAACCGGAGCTGTTTGGGCGCTTGCGTCCCACTGCGCTACAATCCTGCGCCTTTGCTGCCCTTCGGCATCTACCCACAGATCCCAGGCCCCACAATCAACGGTTGTGGCCGGCCTGCATTGCGAGGAACCCCCATGGTGCACAGCATGACCGCCTTCGCCCGCGTCGAAAAGGCCGGCGCCCAAGGCACGCTGAGCTGGGAGCTGCGCTCGGTCAACAGCCGTTACCTGGAGCCGCACCTGCGCTTGCCCGAGTCCTTCCGCGACCTCGAAGGCGGCGTGCGTGAAGCGCTGCGCCAGGGCCTGTCCCGGGGCAAGCTGGAATGCACCCTGCGCTTTACCGAAGAGAGCAGCGGCAAAGCCTTGCAAGTGGACCGCGAGCGCGCCGCGCAACTGGTCGCCGCCGCAGAAACCGTCGCCAGCCTGATCAACAATCCCGCCGCCCTGAATCCACTGGAGGTCCTGGCCTGGCCGGGCGTACTGGTAGGCGACGCGAGCGATCCCCAAGCGCTGAACGCCGAGGCGCTGGCGCTGTTCAATCAAGGCCTGAAGGAACTCAAGGCCGGCCGCGAGCGCGAAGGCGCGGAGCTGGCCCGGCTGATCAACGAGCGCCTGACTTCCATTGAAGAAGACGTCGCCACCCTGCGCGAACTCGTTCCGCAGATGCTCGCCACCCAGCGCCAGAAAGTCCTCGACCGCTTCGCCGACATGAAGGCGGAGCTGGACCCGCAGCGCCTGGAACAGGAGATGGTCATGCTCGCCCAGAAGAGCGACGTGGCCGAAGAACTGGATCGCCTGAGCACCCACATCATCGAAGTCCGCCGGGTGCTCAAGTCCGGTGGCGCGGCCGGCCGCCGCCTCGACTTCCTGATGCAGGAGCTCAACCGCGAAGCCAACACACTGGGCTCCAAAGCCTTCGACCCGCGTAGCACCCAGGCGGCGGTCAACCTCAAGGTGTTGATCGAACAAATGCGCGAACAAGTGCAGAACATTGAGTAAGGCTAACCCGACATGACCCACAGCACCGGCACCCTCTACATCATTTCCGCGCCTTCCGGCGCCGGCAAGACCAGCCTGGTCAAGGCATTGATCGACGCCGAGCCGCAGATTCGCGTCTCGGTCTCGCACACCACCCGCGCCATGCGCCCTGGTGAAGTGAATGGCGTGAACTATCACTTCGTCGACCGCGAGGAGTTCGTGCGGATGGCCGAGCACGGCGACTTCCTCGAGCGCGCCGAAGTCTTCGGCAACCTCTACGGCACCTCGCAAAGCGTTCTCCAGCAGACCCTGGACGAAGGTCATGACCTGATCCTGGAAATCGACTGGCAAGGCGCCGAGCAGGTGCGCAAGCTGATGCCCCAGGCCCGCTCGATCTTCATCCTGCCGCCGAGCCAGCAGGCCTTGCGCCAGCGCCTGACCAACCGTGGCCAGGACAGCGACGAGATCATCGAAGGGCGGATGCGTGAAGCGGTCAGCGAAATGAGCCACTACGTCGACTACGATTACCTGATCATCAACGACGATTTCTCTCACGCACTGGACGACCTGAAGGCGATTTTCCGCGCCAGCCAGCTCCAGCAGAAACGCCAGCAGCAACGTTTCGGTAAATTATTGGCCGAACTGCTGGGCTGAACAGCCCTTCCCAAAACCGCTGCGACGGCTTTACATTGGTAGTCGCAGCGCGCCGAGGGGTTTGCTCAAAAAATCAGCGCTTCCCTAAACGCTGGTGTTTTTTTAAACTGTCGAGTCCGCTCGCCCAACCGGGCAGCGCGCATATTGCATTCGCTCCGAGGAATACCATGGCCCGCGTAACCGTTGAAGACTGCCTAGAACACGTGGAAAACCGCTTTGAGCTGGTCATGCTCTCTACCAAGCGTGCCCGTCAACTGGCCACCGGTGGCAAAGAGCCGTTGGTCCAGTGGGAAAACGACAAGCCTACCGTGGTAGCGCTGCGTGAAATCGCCGAAGGCCTGATGAGCTACGAGTTCATCGCCAACGCTGAAATCGTTGAAGACGAACCGCTGTTCGCAGCGTTCGAGGACGAGTCCAACGAGGCGGTCTAAGCCTATGCCTGGTCGACGTAGCACGGCGCGGGGTCACAGCAGACGGCAGGAGTCATCATCATGCCGAGCATAGACTCCCTCGCCGATCGCTTATCGGCCTACCTCGGCACGGACCAGGTCAACCTGGTCCGCCGAGCCTATTTCTACGCCGAACAAGCCCACGACGGCCAGCGCCGCCGCAGCGGCGAGGCGTACGTCACGCATCCGCTTGCGGTGGCGAATATCCTTGCCGACATGCACATGGACCATCAGAGCCTGATGGCGGCGATGCTGCATGACGTGATCGAAGACACCGGCATCGCCAAGGAAGCGCTGCAAGCGCAGTTCGGCGAAACCGTGGCCGAGCTGGTCGACGGGGTCAGCAAGCTGACCCAGATGAACTTCGAGACCAAGGCCGAGGCCCAGGCCGAAAACTTCCAGAAAATGGCCATGGCCATGGCGCGCGACATCCGGGTGATCCTGGTCAAGCTCGCCGACCGCTTGCACAACATGCGCACCCTGGAAGTGCTGTCCGGCGAAAAACGCCGGCGCATCGCCAAGGAAACCCTGGAAATCTACGCGCCCATCGCCAATCGGCTGGGCATGCACGCGATCCGCATCGAGTTCGAGGACCTGGGTTTCAAGGCCATGCACCCGATGCGTTCGGCGCGGATCAACCAGGCCGTCAAGCGCGCCCGGGGCAACCGCAAGGAAATCGTCAACAAGATCGAAGAGTCGCTGAGCCACTGCCTGGCGATCGACGGCATCGAAGGCGAAGTCAGCGGGCGGCAGAAACACCTCTACGGCATCTACAAGAAAATGCGCGGCAAGCGCCGGGCCTTCAACGAGATCATGGACGTCTATGCGTTCCGGATCATCGTCGACAAGGTCGATACCTGCTACCGCGTGCTTGGTGCTGTGCATAATCTGTACAAACCATTGCCGGGGCGCTTCAAGGACTACATCGCGATCCCCAAGGCCAACGGCTACCAGTCGCTGCATACCACGCTGTTCGGCATGCATGGCGTACCGATCGAAATCCAGATCCGTACCCGTGAAATGGAAGAGATGGCCAACAACGGCATCGCCGCCCACTGGCTGTACAAATCCAGCGGCGATGAACAGCCCAAGAGCACTCACGCCCGCGCCCGTCAGTGGGTCAAGGGTGTTCTGGAGATGCAGCAACGCGCCGGCAACTCCCTGGAATTCATCGAGAGCGTCAAGATCGACCTGTTCCCGGACGAGGTCTACGTCTTCACGCCCAAGGGCCGGATCATGGAGCTGCCCAAAGGCTCCACCGCGGTGGATTTCGCCTACGCTGTGCACACCGACGTCGGCAACAGCTGCATCGCCTGTCGCATCAATCGCCGCCTGGCCCCGTTGTCCGAACCGCTGCAAAGCGGCTCCACGGTGGAGATCGTCAGCGCCCCCGGCGCACGGCCGAACCCGGCGTGGCTCAATTTCGTGGTCACCGGCAAGGCCCGCACGCACATCCGTCACGCGCTGAAGCTGCAACGTCGCTCCGAATCCATCAGCCTCGGCGAACGCCTCCTGAACAAGGTATTGAACGGTTTCGACAGCTCGCTGGACAAGATCCCGGCCGAGCGCGTGCAAGTCATGCTCAACGAATACCGCCTCGAACTGATCGAAGACCTGCTCGAAGACATCGGCCTGGGCAACCGCATGGCCTATGTCGTCGCCCGCCGCCTGCTCGGCGAAGGCGAACAGCTGCCAAGCCCCGAAGGCCCGCTGGCGATTCGCGGTACCGAGGGCCTGGTGCTCAGCTACGCCAAGTGTTGCACGCCGATCCCGGGCGACCCGATCGTCGGCCACCTGTCCGCCGGCAAGGGGATGGTGGTGCACCTGGACAACTGTCGTAACATCAGCGAAATCCGCCACAACCCGGAAAAATGCATCCAGCTTTCGTGGGCCAAGGATGTCACCGGCGAATTTAATGTCGAACTGCGCGTCGAGCTGGAGCACCAGCGCGGCCTGATCGCCTTGCTGGCGAGCAGCGTCAACGCCGCCGACGGCAACATCGAGAAAATCAGCATGGACGAACGCGACGGCCGCATCAGCGTCGTCCAACTGGTGGTCAGCGTGCACGACCGTGTGCATCTGGCCCGCGTGATCAAGAAACTGCGCGCCCTGACCGGGGTCATTCGCATCACCCGCATGCGCGCATAGCTCTTTATAGCCGCCCTCATTACCAGGAGTCATGAATGACCAAGACCGTTATTTCCAGCGACAAGGCCCCGGCCGCCATCGGTACTTATTCCCAGGCGATCAAGGCGGGCAACACGGTGTACATGTCGGGCCAGATCCCGCTGGATCCGAAAACCATGGAGCTGGTCGAGGGCTTCGAAGCCCAGACCGTGCAGGTATTCGAGAACCTGAAGGCCGTGGCCGAAGCTGCCGGCGGCTCGTTCAAGGACATCGTCAAGCTCAACATCTTCCTCACCGACCTGAGCCACTTCGCCAAGGTCAACGAGATCATGGGCAAATATTTCGACCAGCCTTACCCTGCCCGCGCCGCCATTGGCGTGGCCGCCCTGCCGAAGGGTGCCCAGGTCGAGATGGACGCCATCCTGGTCATCGAGTAATAAACCCGGCGCAGCTTCCCCCGCTGCGCCGTTTTCGTTCTGAAAGGATTCCTCCATGCGCAACGCGCTTGCTTTCTCGCTGCTCGCCCTGATTCTCGGCGGTTGCGCCAGCGACCCTGCCGACCGTGACATCAGCGGCACCTGGATCAACCAGGCCGCCATCGACGCTGCCGCCAAGGGCGGCCCGCTACGCGAAGCGCTGCAAGGCTACGGCCCGAACCTGGAATGGGACGTCAACACCCGGGCCGGCCAGGCGCGCTATACCAACGGCTTTGAAAACGTCGAAGGCAAGCTGCTCGGCGAAGAAGACGGTGCCTGGAAAGTCGATTTTTATGGCAGCTCGGCCAGCGAACTGAAGCGCGACGGCGACCAACTGAGCCAGGCTGCCACCGAAAACGAACCGCAGCAGGTATTCGAGCGCGCCAAGGTGCAGGTCCCGGACGGCGCGCCCATCGGCGCCAGCTTCGAGCGGGCGCTGTATGGCGCCTACCTGGGCGGCACCTGGAACATCACCGAAGGCCCCGGCCAGGGCGCCACGGTGCAATTCCAGCCCGATGGCCAGGTCAGCGGCCTGCCAGGGGCTGATCGCTACGCCCTGTGTCTCGCCGGCGACTGCGCCTCGATGAGCGGCGGCAATGACAACATCTGGCTGCAGCAGAACGGCCAGGGCAACACCTGGATCTTCGCGCGTAATGGCAAGAAGCTGGAAATCTTCCAGACCGTGAATGCGGCGCTGGCCGATGAAATGCCTTCGTTCACGCCAGGTGATCGGCGCTGGGTACTGGAGAAACAGTAATCACTGTGGGAGCGGGCCTGCTCGCGAAAGC